>CAIPFS010000558.1 GCA_903864375.1 uncultured Verrucomicrobiota bacterium | reverse complement strand
CTTTGTCAACCCCGGGGTCGGCAGGTCTTCAGTCCCGGCTTCATCAAATGCAGCGGCAAAATTCCGGAGGTCCGATGGACTCTCAGCCTCCGACTTCGGCCCGGGCTTCCGCCGCGAGAGCCGTCGACAGGTACCGCTCGCCGGTCGAGCAGGCGATGGTGACAATCGTTTTTCCGGCATTTGCGGGGCGCTTGGCGACTTCAATAGCCGCCCAGACATTGGCCCCCGTGGAAATTCCCACCAGCAATCCCTCCTCCTTGGCCAGACGGCGGGCCATGGCAAACGCGTCGTCGTTGGACACCTGGACGGTTTCGTGAATCTGCGCCACGCCATGGGCATCATTCAGATGAAGATTCTTCGGAACAAAGCCGGCGCCGGTTCCCTGGATCTTGTGCGGACCCGGCTTTACGGGTTCCCCATTCAAGGTCTGGCTGATGACCGGAGAATCCTTGGGCTCCACCGCAATGGCCTGAAACGAGGGCTTGCGGGGCTTGATGCCTTCATAGATGCCGGTGATCGAACCGCCGGTTCCCACTGCCGCCACCACAAAATCCACCTGGCCATCGGTATCCACCCAGATTTCCTCCGCCGTTGTTTTCGTATGAATGGACGGGTTGGCCGGGTTTTCAAACTGCTGGGGAATCCAGGAGCCGGGGGTCTCGCGGGCGATCTGCTCGGCCCGGGCAATGGCCCCCCGCATTCCTTCAGCGCCAGGAGTCAAGACCAACTTTGCCCCGAGCATCGCCAGCAGGACCCGTCGTTCCACCGACATGGTCTCGGGCATCGTCAGGACCAGTTTGTAACCCTTGGCCGCGCAGACAAACGCCAGTGCGATACCGGTATTGCCGCTGGTGGGCTCGATGATGGTGGTTCCGGGATGGATCAATCCCCGCTTCTCGGCATCGTCGATCATGGCCATGCCGATCCGGTCCTTGACCGAACCCAGCGGATTGAAGAATTCACACTTCAGAAGGATGGTCGCGTTCAGACCGGCGGTCACCTTGTTCAAACGAACCAGGGGGGTATGCCCGACCGTTTCGACGATATTATTGTAAATGCGGCTCATAGACGTGCTGGACGTGTCACTCTCGTTCCAAACAGCGGCTCCCCGCAAGCCGGTTTTGTCTGATGCCCCGAGGGACATCCGTTCCAAATTGCTTGGTTCCGGGGCCGCGCTCCCCTCAAATCCGCTCTCATGACTGCCGCCGAGCGTACCCGCACCACCTTCCGCCTCGATTGCGGTCGGATGTTTTGCTCGGGTGTTCTGGAGTCGGCCGCGACCACCTTTCTGCTCCTCATCGCGGTCAAACATCTCGCCCTGGGCCCGTTCGCCAAGGGATGGGTGGCCTCGGGAAGCAGTGTGGGGCTCCTGCTGTCCCCGCTGGCCGTCTCCTGGGCCGCCCGACGCCGAACGGCCACAACGCAGTTTGCCTCTCAAATCCTGTTTTTTGGTGCCGGATGCTGCGCCCTGATGGCGCTCATTGACTCGGTCTGGGTTTACATTCCGGCAGCCGTTTTCGGGATGGCCGCCAACTGGGGGATCGTCCCCCTGATGACCCACGTGTATCAGGACAACTATCCGACGGACAGACGCGGACGCCTGTATGCCATGTCCATCATGTTCCGAATCACGGGGGCGATGTCCTGCGGGTGGGTTGCCGGACGGCTGTTGGATTGGAACATCAAAGCCTATCCCGTCGTCCTCGGTGGGTTCGGTCTTGCGTTTGCCGTGGCCGGATTCCTGGTCCGTCGCATCCCGTCCAACCCCCTACCGGACGCCGCCGGGGCTCATCCGCTGCACGCCCTTCACTTCATCCGTCAGGACCGGGTCTTTCGCCAGACCCTCATCGTCTGGATGCTCATGGGATTCGCCAACCTGATGATGATCCCGATGCGGGTGGAATACCTGGGGAATCCCCGGTACGGGCTGGCACGTTCTGCCGTGCAAATCGCCTTGTACACCACCGTCATTCCCAACCTGGCCCGCCTGGTGATGAATCCGGTCTGGGGCTTCCTCTTTGACCGGGTGAACTTTTTCATTCTTCGGATGGCCCTCAACTTTGGTTTCGCCATCGGCATTTTTGCGTTCTTCACCAGCGATTCCCCATTGGGCCTGATCCTGGGAGCGATCACGTTTGGCGTCTCCAGCGCCGGCGGCGATGTGGCCTGGGGCCTGTGGGTCACCAAGTTTGCCCCCCCGGGACGGGTGGCGGACTACATGAGCGTCCACACCTTCCTGACCGGAATCCGGGGTGTCCTGGCGCCCATGACGGCTTTCCAGATGGTGCAGCATTACCCGCCCCCCACCCTGGGCTGGTTCAGTGCCCTTCTGATCATCGCCGCCACCCTGCTGCTGATCCCTGAGATCTCCCGCTACAAGGCTGGAAAAGAGGAGAGCGTCGCCACCGAGGAGGTGGTCGATTAACCCGCCGTCTTTCCCGTTTCTTGAAAGGTTTCGAGATAACGGCCCGCGCTTCGATTGCAAGCTGCCATTGCGCACAGCCGGCATCATTCGCACTGCGTCGGGGCCGAGGCTGACAAAAGCTGATTTAGATAGGTTTGAAGCGAGATTCCAACACACCGCGGGCATTCCACTTCCCGGTCGACGTCATACAATAATGCAGCGCCGGACTACTTTACAACTCTCTTGTATCACCGGTATCTATTTTGATTTTACACCG
>CAIPFS010000557.1 GCA_903864375.1 uncultured Verrucomicrobiota bacterium | reverse complement strand
TGCGGGAGCAACATGCGCTGGATATTGGCGGCGATCTCAAAATCGCGGGCATCCACCCGCGCCCTCAATTGCTCCTCCAGGATCCGCTGGCTGAGAATTTGAATTCCCAGGAAGTCGGCAATGGTCTGGATCACACTGACCTGGCCTGCCTCGAAAGCGGCGCTGGTGTCCTTCCGACCGATGGTGAATACGCCCACGAGCGTGTCATTGACGAAGAGCGGATGGGAAAATCCGCCCCCGCGCCCGAAACCCGCCAGGGGGTCGTCGATTGTCAATGGGGCCTGGGCGTCGAACCAGACGTCACTGCGCTGGACGATGGCGCGGCATTCCACCCCGTGGGCCTGAAGGGGAATCGATTCCGCCGGCTTCAATCCAATCCCCCCCTCCAGCTCGGAGGTCACCGAGAGCACCAATTGGGTTGCCTCCCGGTCGGCTATCCGGAGAACAAACCATTCGGCACCGGTCATCGTCAGCAACTGGCGCAGCCAGCGCTGGATGAATTCATTGGAGCCCGCCTCCCCCTGCAACTCCGAGCTGAATCGGAAGATCGCCGCCAGACTTTCGTAAGCCGATGCCAACTCCTCGGTCATGGCCTCCAGCATCTGCCGGGCTTCAACGGATTCCGTGGATTCCGGAGCCTCGGAAGGAGGGGCCGGAACCGATGCCGACCCCGGGGGGATCGCCGCAGAGGGCGACGAACTGCGACGTTTTCGAAGGACCAACTGGTTTTCATCCGGTCCCCTCAGATATTTGGCTTCGTCGGTCAGGGCCTGGATGATGAACAGTCCGCGACCGGATTCCGAATCGTCCGGAGGCAATTCGGCATTCTCCGGAAAATCAAATCCTCCGGTCCGATCCACCACCTGGGCTTCGACGAGTTCGGAGGTGACCAGGAGCCGCAAACCAACCCCTCGTTGCTTGCGGTCTGGAAGGGCGTGGGTGACGGCATTATTGGCAGCCTCCACCAGCACCAACTCCCAGCCGCCCACCTCCTGCTCATCCAGTCCGGCCTCCTCCAGGAAGGAGCGGGCCTGAAGGCTCGCCGAACGGACCGACTCATAACTGCATTCCACATCCATGAAATGGCTTCGGACAGGAATGATGCGAACGGATTCCATGAATTAGAGTTTGACCACCTCGAAAAGCCGGTTGAGACGTGTCACTTCGAAAACCTGTTCCACGGCGTGAATGGGATTCAACACCCGGACATGGCCGCCCCGGGCGAGCATCAGTTTATGAATCGCGATCAGGGCTCCGAGACCGCTGCTGTCAACAAACCGGGTTTTCGATAGATCGATGTCCACACCTGTCACCTCCGGAGTCACCGCCCCGCGGATTCCGTCGCGAACCGTCGCAGCGTTGGCGGCGTTGAGCTCCTGCAAACCGGTAACCAGCAGGAGTCCCTGGGAATGATGCAGTTTCATGGGATGGGAAGGCGTTGACGCCACTGCTTCCAAAGGCGTGTCAGTGAAAATTTCGGTGCCACGGCATCGCTCAACAGAAAACGATCGTGCACCACCGTGAGAGAACCGGTGTCCAGATGAAGCAACTCGCGGCCCCAGGCAAAGGATCGACGCAGTTCAGTAAAGGAGCCGGCGTAAGTTCCGGGTCCGACAATGCTCTCCACCACCTCGCAATCATCGTCCAGATAACTGTCGTCCTCCACCACCACGTGTGGCCCCACCACCGCGGTCGGCCCGATGAAAACGTTATCACCGATCCACAACGGCCCGGTCAGCCGGGCATCGGGGGCGATGCGGGTCCTCAACCCCACAAAAACGCCCGGACGCAATTCCCGCATGCCCACCCTCTGCCGCGCCAACCGTTCCAACAGTTCCATCTGCGCGTCGAACCAGACGGAATAGCTGGTCCAGAGGGGGATGCCGGGTGCCTGCGGCAGGTGGTCGAGGACAAACCGCCGGGCATCACCGAAGTCCCGCTCGTCAGGCCCCGAGATCTTAAGGCCCCAAGCCTCCCCGGCCCCCACCGCCCGCAGTACTTCGGAGGTTTTTTCCCCGGCCTGAAGGCAGATTCGCTTCGCCCCTTCACCAGACAGTCCGGAGAGTGCATGCGCCAGAGGGGTCTGCCCCAGAAAGGGGCTGAGAACCAGGGGTCTTTTCCGCGAGAGGGCGGGAACCCCGGTCTCCACAACCGGACATTGAAGGATGACGTTCACTGGATCACATTCCCTTTCCAAAAAGGATGGCCGGAACCGTTTTGGCCAGCAGCCAGAGGTCCTTCCAGATGCTTTGACTCTCGATGTACAGGACGTCGAGACTCACCTGCTCCGGGAAATCGATGGCGTTTCGATCGCCAATCTCGAATAGCCCACCCTTGCGCTCGCCCACCTGCCAGATGCAGGTGATTCCCGGTTTGACCAGCAGCCGCCTCCGGTCCGCCGGTGAGTACAATGCCACTTCGCGGGGAATGGGGGGACGCGGCCCCACCAAGGACATGTCGCCGCGAAGGACATTCCAGAATTGAGGCAGCTCATCGAGGGAACTCTTCCGAATGAAACGTCCCACACGGGTCACCCGGGGGTCATTCTTCATTTTGAAGGTCACACCCGAGGACTTTTCATTCTTTGCCAGCAATTGCTGCAAGCGGGCTTCGGCATCCACCACCATGGACCGAAACTTCAGCATCTTGAACTCCCGTCCATTGAGTCCGACCCGCGTCTGTCGGAACAGCATGGGCCCTCCGTCCAGTTTGACCAAAACACCCAAAACGATCAGTACGGGCGAAAGCAACAGGAGGGCCACAATGCTGACCCCAATGTCCAGAACCCGTTTGATGAAGAACGTGGTGCCAACGACGGCGCTCCAGCTCAAGCGCTTCCAACGGACCGTCGCATTCAGGCGCGCGCGGCCCAGGGGCGTCTGGGCCTGCAACATCCGGTTGGCGGCTTTTTCCGTGATATCTTCGCGACTCATGAACGGACTTTCCCTGGAAATAAAAGTTGTCGGCAGCGGTTCAACAGCTCGGGCATCCTCCCCTTCAGCTCATCGGTATGGATGACGACATCGGCCCGCCCCGCCTGACCGCTCACGTAACGCCGGTGCATCGGTGCCACCTGCTGAATGAATTGCTGGCGGATGGAATCAGGGGATCGGCTGCGTTGATGCTGGTCCCGTTCCATCCGCCGGGCAAGCCGCGTTTCCTCCTCACATTCCACAAAAACACTGAGCCCCCACATGGCCCGCAATTCCCGACGGCGCAGGAGCCAGAGGCCATCCAGAACGACCAGCGGCCGGGGGATCCATCGCTGGACCGTATCGGAACGGGTGTGGTTGCTGAAGTCATACACCGGAGTTTCAACGGAAATCCCTTCCTTCAAACGGGAGACAACGCGATGAAACAGGGGCCAGTCGATCGCTCCGGGCCGGTCAAAATTGGTGGTCACCCGGTCCTCCATCCGCAAGTGCGACAGGTCCCGATAGAAATCGTCAAGGGCCAGTCGTCCGGCCGCACCGTTGAGCCCCTTCACCAGGCGTTCAGCGAGCCAGGTCTTGCCTGAACCGCTTCCACCCACCACGGCGATCAATTGGGCCTTCATCTCATGCAGCCCTGGAACCCACCTCGCCCACCACCCGGGTGAACATGGTTTCCAAATCGACAATATAGCCATCGAAGTCATACCGCTCGGAGACAAACTTCAACCCGTTTTCCCCCAATCGCCGGGCCAGGGCCTTGTCCTGAAGCAATTGATCGATCCGCGCTGCGTATTGGTCGATGTCGCTCCACCGCACCAAAAATCCCGTCTGACCGTCCGTCAGCCAGTCCCGGATGCCCCCGGCGTCAAAGGCCACCACCGGCAGGGCATATCGCATCACCTCCAGCCCGATGGTGGCGATCGGCTCGGGCCAGACGGAACTGATGGCGACCACTGAGCATTCCCGGTAGTACCCCTTGAGCTCCTCCTGGGGAATGAAACCTTTGAAGGTGACCCGGTCACTGAGACCCAGTTCCTGACTCAGCGCTTCACACGCGGCCTTGTGGTTTCCATCACCCAGGATCACGCATTGGAACGGGGTCTTCAGCCGCGCTAATGCCCGCAGCATTAGATCAACCCCTTTCCCCCGGATGATCTGCCCCGCATACAAGATTAAATTCCGGTCATTAAAGCTGCTGCGCAGGCTGGGGTCACCCATCCGGGGAACCGGCGCGTGAATCTCAATGCGGCTGGCAGCAAAGACATTGTTCAATAATTCGTCGCGCATAGAGGTGGTCACCACCACCATCCGATGGACCCGGCGATTGAGCGCCACCTCACGACGCTATTCCGT
>CAIPFS010000556.1 GCA_903864375.1 uncultured Verrucomicrobiota bacterium | reverse complement strand
TGCCGGCGGTATTGCCGACACCCACTTCGGCGGGTTGAACAGCAAGACGGTCAATCGCACCATCAAGACCTACATGGGCGGCCTGACCCTCAAGGCTCCCGAGAGCTTTGGATGGCTGGCTGGTTCCTCCCTCTACGCCGGCGTGGTGTACGGAGCTGACTCCGCTGCCACCGCCGCCCAGGGCGACACGGTCACCAACCCGATTGAGACCGCCAAGCGTCCGGTCAATCTCTATGCCGGTGCCTCCCTCTCCTCCCCCTGGAAGGCGATCACCTGGGGTCTGAGCTACGACTACCTGTTCAACCCCTACAACACCGACTACAGCCGCACCGGGTTTCCGTCCGGCGTTCCCCGCAGCCAGCTGAGCTCGTATGCGGATGCCACGGCGGTTTACGTCTCCTGGCAGGCACAAGAGAAGTTGAAGCTCAACTTCCGCGGCGAATATGCCACCTCCTCCGGCGGCGTCTTCATCGCTCCGACCTCCAACGGCTTCGCCAACGACGAGAAGCTCGTCGGTGGAACCGTCACGGCGGACTACTCCCTCTGGGCCAATGTCATCACCCGTCTCGAAGTTCGCTGGGATCACATTGCCGGCGGCGCCTACACCACGCCGTTCAACAACAATCGCAACGACATCTCCGTCGCCGCGAACGTGATCTACAAGTTCTAATCACGGAATTTCCCGTCAACCCTCCCGGTCTTCCGGGAGGGTTTTTTATTGTCGCCACCACCCGGTGGCCCCCCAATTCCTCCGGCCCGTTCAGTCCGATCCCTCCCCTCCCATGCTTGGCCCCCTGCTTGAGGAATACCTCGTTCATTTGCGCCATGAACGGGGACGGGCGCTGCACACCCAGAAAACCTACGCCCACCTGTTGGAGCGGTTTACAGCCTGGGCGGAGCTTCGGGGGCGGACGGCCTGGACCCAGATTACTGCGTCCGATTTGATGGACTTCCTGGAGGTTCAACGCAATCAATGGACGGCGTTGGGGCGCCCACCGCAGCACCCGGACAACCGACCCGCCGAACAGGGTGGGCCGCCCGGCAATCCCCCGCGGAAGCGCGGTTCCGCCAGCCTGTACCTGCAGGTCGCCGCCCTGCGCGGGCTGTTCCACTTCGCTGAAGACGAGGGGTGGATCACCGAGAATCCGGCCATCCACCTCAGCCTGCCGCGACGCTGGCAACGCGTGCCCAAGGCTCTGTCCGAACAGGAAATCGCACGATTACTGGAACCACCGGCCCATTCGGCCGATGCCGCCGAGCTCTGTGATCATGCCATTCTGGAACTGGCCTATGCGAGCGGTCTCCGACTGGCGGAGCTTCGAGACGTCCGGCTGGAACAACTCCATCTCGATGCCGGTTTCGTGACCGTCATTGGCAAGGGAAACAAGGAACGGGTGGTGCCCGTGGGCCGACTGGCGGTCACCGCGATTCAACGGTACCTGCGTGAGGCCAGACCCCGGCTCGTCACCCCCCGATCCCCGGCGACCGTCTTCCTGACCCGCCGCGGGACTCCCTTTGCCTCCGTCACCCTCTGGCTGCGGATCAAGCGACGGGTCCACAGCTGCGGGATCGAACGTCCGGTAACCCCGCACATGCTTCGTCACAGCTTTGCCACGCATCTGCTGCAACACGGGGCGGACCTTCGGGTGATCCAGGAACTGCTGGGGCACTCGAGCATCAGCACAACGGAAGTCTACACCCATGTGAGCCGCCAGCACCTCCGCGACACCCACGATCGGTTTCATCCCCGGGCAACCCGGGGTGGCACGGAAACTCCCAAGGGGGCTGATGCCCGAGAACCGGGACCCGATCCGGGGCCTGGTTGATTCTCATCCGGCCCAACCCTCTCCGGAGGCACCCGTTCAGCGATTCATCGCAACCATTTCGCACAGATGCTTGTCATCGGACCGGATGCGAACGGCCAGGGTGCGACCCAGGGCCAGGAGGACCGGTATCGCAATGTCCGGATGCAGACGGCAGAATTCCCGGAAGCTCTCCCCTTCCACCTTGAACAGGGTCACCGCGGTGTCCGAGACGGCGTCGGTGATGCGCGGGCCGCGGTCAAACAGGGATATCTGGCCGAACTGGCCGCCCGACTCCTGAATTCCAATAAGAATTTCACGATCCCTGACAAAAATGCGCTGACGAACATGCCCCTCAATCACCAGGAAGAGGGAATCCCCGGCGGACCCCTGCTTCATGATGGTGGCAAAGGGAGGAAAGTGAACAAGGAAACCGAATTGGATGAAGATCGCAATTTG
>CAIPFS010000555.1 GCA_903864375.1 uncultured Verrucomicrobiota bacterium | reverse complement strand
CCCACTCGAACTCTTCCCCTGCGCCTCCTACGGTCGACATTGACCGCGGCGTTGCCTGTCGCGACCGTGGCCACTTCGTTGCTCGCTCTTCCCGCCTGGGCGGACGATGCCGACCGCCTCAAGAAGCTGGAGGAGGAAAACCAGGCGCTGAAGAACCGCCTCGACAGCCTCGAACAGGTGTCCCAAAAGGAAGGGATTCTGGCGGGGGGCACGGGTTCCACCAATCTGGTCAAGTCCATGTCCAGCATGGAGTTGAGCGGCTTTGTGACCAGCTCCTACTTCTATGACACGAGCAATCCCAAGAGCGGGACCTCGCCCGGCTATCTCTGGAATCGCAAGGCGGACTCTTTTTCGATCAACAAGGTGAAGTTGACGATTGCCAGCCAGCCGGTGGAGCGGAGTGGTGACACATGGGGTGCCGCCTACCGGGCCTCCCTCATCTTCGGTCAGGATGCCCCGATTGTGAACTCCGGCGCCTCCACCGTCGGATTCAGCAGCCTCCGTGAAGCCTATGTGGAACTTAATGTTCCGCTCGGCACCGGATTGAACGTCAAGGCGGGCGAGCTCATTTCGCTGCTCAATTACTAGTCCGGCGATGGGGGTGCCGCGAACAACAATTTTTCGCAGGGTTACCAGTGGTTCTACACGGGAAATGGTCCGGCGGCAGGTGCCCAGCTGGGCTACACCTTCACGGACTGGCTGGACGTGAAGGTCCGGCTCCAGAACGGCTTGTATGCCGGTCCGATCGACAACAACAAGAGCAAGACGGTGATGGCCTCCATCGGGGTCAAGCCGACGGACAAAATCTGGCTCAATTTCATCGGGTTCACCGGACGTGAGAGTGACTCGCTCCGCATCCTTCAAGGTGTTTCCATGCTGGGCGGATGGAATGTCACCGACAAGTTCCAGGTGGGCACCGAGTTGGACTATTTTGTCTTCGACATTTCCCACAAGGATCACGGGGTCTGGTCGAGCGGCGGCTGGTTCTCCTATGCCTTTACACCGAAGGTCGGTGCCGCGATTCGGGCGGAATACCTGAGTGACACCGACGGTGTCGATGCCTCGAATGATCCCCTGGGTTTCAAGCCCAACTCGGGTCAGGACATCTCCAGCGTCGCCTTCACCTTCAACCTCAAGCCGCTGCCCCAGGTCAAGATTCAGCCGGAAATCCGGTATGACCACTCCTCGCTGTCGGACGCCTTTGGTTCCAAGAAGGACCGCGTCGTGGTCGGTGCCGGTGTGTCGTACCTCTTCTAGTCGCGAACCGTTGGACCATCACTTCCAAAATTCTGAATCCATTGTTGAAACCAAATATGAAAATGACATTGAAATCCGTGGTCGCCGGAGTCGCGGCCGGGTTGATTGCCTGGTCTGCCAGCGCGGCCGAGACCGTCAAGGTCGGGGTGCTTCACTCCCTGTCGGGCACCATGGCCATCAGCGAGACCTCGCTCAAGGATGTGCTGCTGTTCACCTTCGACGAGATCAACAAGAAGGGCGGCGTGCTGGGCAAGATGATTGAACCCGTTGTGGTCGATCCGGCCTCGAACTGGCCCCTGTTCGCCGAAAAGGCGAGCCAGCTGCTGGAGCAGGACAAGGTCTCGGCCGTCTTCGGCTGCTGGACCTCCGTCAGCCGGAAGTCGGTTCTGCCCGTGTTTGAGAAGGACAACGGACTTCTCTTCTATCCCGTCCAATACGAGGGTGAGGAATTATCGAAAAACATTTTCTACACGGCTGAAGCGGTCAATCAGCAGGCCATTCCGGCGGTGGATTACATGCTCGGCGAAGGAAAAAAGAAGTTCTATCTCCTGGGCTCAGACTATGTCTATCCCCGGACGACCAACAAGATCCT
>CAIPFS010000554.1 GCA_903864375.1 uncultured Verrucomicrobiota bacterium | reverse complement strand
GGCGGTTGCGACGGCTGCCCGGGGGGGGAGCGGAAGTCGGAAGGGGGAGGGATGGGCATGGGAAAGAGGGAGGGAATGGCGGCGATGAACCGACGGCGGATCGGTTTCAGTTGAGGTCGGTCGAATGTATCCAAGGTTTTGGCGTCCATACCGTTGCCGATGAGCCGAAAGTCCTGGACCCTGGTCACTCTGGCGCTCGTTCTGGGCGCTGTTTATCTTTACTTCTTCACTGACTTTTCCCGACACCATCCCATTCAAATAACTGTCTCAAGCCGTCCATTCGCCCCCAATGCCGGTCCAGGGGACATCCTGCCGCTGGTGTTCGGTTTGGACGTGGATCGGTCCCTCACCGATCTTCAAATCAGCGGTCCGGTAACCAACCAGGGACCGAATCCAGTCCTCTGGCACCTGCATTCACCCAAAGGATCGGGTCCGATCCACGGATTCCTCTATGGAGAATCACTTGCTGGAATGGAATCCGTCGGCCCCAATCCCCCCTTGCCGCTCCAACCCAATCTGACCTACCGCGTCGAAGTCAAATCCGGACGGGATCAGGGTGGCATCGATTTCGTACCCCGACCCGCCAGCACGGAATAGGTTGGCCCTGAGGTGTTGGCTCCGGCTGTCGTCAGGCCGGCAACCTCAACCAACGCTGGCCCTTCGGCGACGGCTTCGGTAGCGTCCGCGGTCTGTGAGTGATTCCAGTCCCCAACCGCGGGCCGATGGGCGCGCTTCCGACCAATTGCGCCCGGTTCGGTTCACGCCCCACATTGCCCCTCACGCCACCGGTTCCGTTCTGGTCGAGTTTGGTCGGACCCGGGTGATCTGTGCGGCGATGGTGGAGGAGTCGGTGCCTCGATGGATGAAGGACCAGAAGGTGTCCGGAGGCTGGCTGACGGCAGAATATTCCATGCTGCCTTATTCCACGCTCGATCGAAAGGCCCGGGATATTTCGAAGTTGAAGCTGGATGGTCGTTCCCAGGAAATTCAGCGGTTGATTGGCCGGGCTCTCCGGGCCGTGATTGACCTTGAAAAGCTGGGACCCCGAACGGTCTGGGTGGATTGTGATGTCCTTCAGGCCGACGGTGGCACCCGCACCGCGAGCATCACCGGTGCCTACGTGGCGCTTGAACTGGCCTTCCGCAAATTGGTCGCCAATGGATTAATTCCGGCGACACCCTTTCAACAGGCCGTTGCAGCCGTGAGCTGCGGCGTGTTGCAAAACGGTCGGGTGGTGCTCGACCTCGACTACGTGGAAGACAGCGCGGCGGCTGTGGATCTGAACCTGGTTGCCGGCTCAGATGGACGGTTGATCGAGATCCAGGCCAGCGGGGAGGAGTCGACCTTTAGTCAGGAGCAGTTGCTGGAGATGCTCGGTCTGGCCCGTCATGGGACCCGTCAATTGTTTGAAGCCCAATGTCAGGCCCTCCAACTTCCATGAACACCCACCTCTTCCTCATCCGGCATGGTGAAGTCGAGGCCCGCTACCATCGGGTCTTCGGCGGGCGCATCGATATGGAGTTGTCCGACCAGGGCCGGGCGCAGGCCGGACGGCTGGCCCACTGGCTTGCCGGACGATCCTTCGACGCCGTCTATGCCAGTCCCATGCGCCGGGTCCAACTGACTCTCGAGCCCTTTCGACGTCATTTTCCGGGTGAGCCCACCCTATTACCGGGATTGCGGGAGGTGGATTTTGGCGACTGGACCGGTTTTGGATGGGATGAAGTGCAACAGCGCTTTGGCATGTCCGCCTTGCAATGGCTGGAACACCTGGAGGCAGACCGCGTTCCAGGAGCCGAGCCGGTGGCTCAATTCCGAGAGCGAACGGGTGCCGCTCTCAAAACCATCCTTTCCGAGCAGTCGGGGAAGACGGTGGCTGTGTTCTGCCACGGCGGGGTGATTCGCATGTTGATGGCCCAACTGCTCCACCTTCCATTTGCCTGGTTCGAAAATCTCGAGGTGGAATACGCCAGTGCCACGTGGATCACGGTCCGCCAGGCACCACCCCGGGAAGGGCACGCTCAAATTCAACTGGCCAATTTCACTCCGTGGCGGGATCTGCCATAAATCAACAAAGCCCATGTCCGTCGCATCGAATCTGAGACAGGTCTCCCTCATCACCGGGGTCGAGGCGGAGGACCTGGCCGGCGTCCTTTTGGAAAATGAATGGGGGGTGACACCCAGCATTCACACCGATGCAGCCACGGGGCGTTCGACGGTGAGTGTCTACGTGGAGCTACCGAAACAACAGATGGCGGAAATCCGTCGTCGGCTGAGGGCCTCCTGGGATGCCGTCCATGCTGAGGCGCCCCATCTGGGAGAAGCCGAGGTCCGGATTCGAAAGGTCCGGCCGCTGGATTGGGCCGAGTCCTGGAAGCGTCATTTTCGCCCGCTGGAGATCGGATCCAATCTGTTGATTCAACCGACCTGGAGCCGGCGCCGACCGCGTCCAGGTCAGGCGGTGCTTCGACTGGACCCCGGGCTCAGCTTCGGTACCGGGCAACATGCCACCACGCATTTTTGTCTCACGCAGGTCGTGGGGCTCCGGGGTGCAGAGCCCCAGTCGCTTCTGGATCTGGGGTGCGGCTCCGGAATCCTCGCCCTTGCAGGGGCTCTTTTGGGCTATGATCCGGTGGAAGCCTGGGACTTTGATCCGGAGGCGGTCCGAATCGCCACGGAAAATGCCGCACTCAACGGTCTCGGGGCCCGGGTTCGTCCGCGGTTGGAGGACGTCACGCAGTTGCCGAGGGTGGCGAAGGTGCGCCACGACGTGGTGTGTGCGAATCTGGTCCATGACCTGTTGATTTCCGAGCGTAAGCGTATCAGCGCCCGGGTCGCCGAACGAGGACATCTGGTCCTGGCTGGCATCCTGACCAGCCAGTTCACTTCGGTCTGTTCGGCCTATCTGGGATTGGGATGGTCCTTGAAAGAGTCGGCGACGGGGGGCGAGTGGACGTCGGGGTGCTTTCAACGGACGACCGCCATGAAAGTGGGGTCGAGCCGTCGGTCAACCCGCCCAGGAAAGTAAAGGCCAGTCCGGCAAGTCCAGGAATATAGAGGCTGAATTCCACAAATCCCTGGATAAACCACGCCGCTGTTCCCACCCATAACAGAGCGCGGACGGGTTCGCGCTCCCGGAGGGCAATCCGGCCGCTGACCCACAGGGCACTCCCGATCCACACGAGGTAAAGGATTCCGCCGAGGACCCCGGAATCGGAGAATTGTTCCAAATAGTCGTTGTGGACCAATCGGGTCATTTCGGCTTCCGGCACTTTTTGTGCCGCATAGGGTCGCATGAACGTTCCGGGGCCGGTTCCCCAAACGGGATGGCTGATGCCGGTCCGTGCGGCCACCGACCAATAATCAAAACGGGCACTGACGCTGGTGGCACCAGCCGCGAAATAGGCCTGAAAACGAAGTCCAAAAGCCGCAAGGCCGACAAGGATCAGGGTCGTGACAGCCACTGCCCGCCACCGCGGGGGCCATGGCCGGAACCACAACAGGACTCCCAGTTGTGCCAGGGCGATGAGCCATGCCGATTTGGATCCGGTCCAGAAAAGGCACCCCACACCCAAAAAGCCAGTCAGCCCGATGAGCAAAAACCGGATGGGAGGCCGCAAGTCTCCTGTTTCACGAATCGTCATCCACAGGGCCACGGGTAGCAGAAGCAGGAGCGTTCCGGCCAGGGCGTTGGGATAGACGAGGGTCCCCGAAACGCGTGCCCGTTCCAGTTTGATGAGGACGATGGGGTTGATTTCCAACGTGCCATTGGTGGCCACCAACATGCGGGACCGCTGCATCTGCTCCAGGTCGGCCGCCGCGAAGTTCGTCCATCCGGTTCGATTCCCTTCCAGCAAGGCTTCGCGGTCATGGCGGAATCCGCCCCAGCGCTGATTCGTGGCCCGAACCAGGCAGATGGCCAGGGCGAGGAAAATCCCGATCAAAAGCCACCGGGGCCAACGGATGCGTGGAAGGCAGTAACACCCCAGAAGCGCGGAAAACACGAGGACCGTGAAGTGCCGCAACGTCGGACGACTGAGACTCGTATCCACCGAATGCAACGCCACAAACTGCTGCCAGATAAGCCACAACGCCGGCGGGCCGCACCGCCAATCCGGCAGGAGTCGAGACGGTTGACGGCGGGATTTCCAGGCGAGAAACGTCCCCCACAGAGCGACAGCGATGAAGGCGATTTGTCCCCACAATGCCGGCCATGGTTCGGTCAGGACTTCAGACCAGGAGCCGGGGACGGGAATTTCGCCGTCCAGAATGATGGGGTTCCCGAATTTCAGCAGGCCCACGCCCAGCATGACGCCAAAGGCCACAGTCCATACCGTCCAGGACCGCTGGAGCTTTGCCGAATCGGGGCGGATCACAACTTGAGTTGAAGCAGGCCCACTTCCAGGACCAGGGCTTCCTGGGCATTGGTGTGAAGTCGGCGGAGGGTGCGTTCAATCGCCCCCAGGTTCTGGCTGGCCTCGTTCCGGGTCAATCGACGGGCGACGGCGCTGGTGGCAGTCGCCAGCTTGGGTAGGAATGCCAGTTGAGCATCACCCCCTTCGGTCATCACCCAGATGTCCCGAAGCCAGGCGTGGAGTCCGGCAAGGTATTCTCCCCGATGGCGACGGTATTCGGCTTCCACCGAGGCCGTCAGTTCGTCTTCCCAGCGCTCCTTCAAAGCCGGTTCGGCGTCGGTGTGGCGGGACAGCGGGGAGGCCTCCGTCAACCGGTTCTCAATGCTTTCGCGGGAGCGGGCGAGGGTTTGCATCAGCCCGGTCAGCAGGCGGTACCGGTCAAACAAGTCCGGGCTCTTTTCCCGGGCCAGTCCGGCAAACTGCCCGACCCATTCCGCCACCGGGGTCTCAATCAGCACCTGTCCGCTGGCAAAACTGAGTCGCAGACATCGGGAATGGATCGTTTCGAGCACCCGCTCCGGATCGGTCGAAAGCAGGATGAGCATGGATCCTGAAGGAGGCTCCTCCAGGGTTTTAAGGAATGCGTTTGCCGCTTGAATGTTCAACCGGTCGACCCCGGCAAGTATGGCTACCTTTCGGCGGGCTTCACCGGCTCGCAGGGAAAGGACGCGGCCCAGTTCGCGGACTTGATCGATGTTGATGATCCGGAGCTTGTTTTCCGGTCGCAGCCAGAGAAGGTCCGGGTGTCTGCCGTGCAGGATTTGGACGCAGGAACGGCACTGAAGACACGGTTCCACCGGGAGTCCTCCCTCCCCTTGAACCTTCGGCTGAAGGCAATTGACCGTGGCAGCCAACTGACGGGCGGCCTCCTCCAGCCGGGCCATCGACTCTCCGACGAACAGGTAGGCATGTCCCAGCCGCCCGCGCTCCAGGCTTCGGCGAAGCAACTCACCGGCGGTTTGGGATCGTGAAGGCGTTTCGATCATGAAGGTTCCATCGGAGCGGTCGAGCTGGCACCGGGTGCCACTACCGTGTCGAACCGACGGCATCGGGAAAAGGGAATTTTGCGCCGGATCGGCTTCATGGTGGGTGAGGTCCACTGGCCGCGACCGGTTCCAGCTTTCGCCGGCGTTCCTCCCAATCCTTCCAACTGGAGGCCCATTCTGTCCCATTCAGCCGCTGGCGGGCCGGCTCCCAAATCAGGTCCAGGGCGTGCAATTCATTGGTCAGTAACGATTTATGATGAAGCTTGGAATAAAGCTCGGCCAGCGCCAGGCGATTTTCGGGAAATTCGCCATCGATTCGCACCGCCGATTCCAGGTGGCTCCCGGCCTTCTCCCAACTGCCAAGGCTGAGCGGCCAGCCGGGAGCGTCACGATAGAGGAGACCCAGGGTGCGATCGGGGCCGGCATGATCGAACGTTTCATCCAGGGACCTCGCAAGGGATAACTCCCGCTCCATCTGGTGAAGGAGGTCGAGGG
The DNA here is from genome assembly GCA_903864375.1 of uncultured Verrucomicrobiota bacterium. Classification (GTDB taxonomy): domain Bacteria; phylum Verrucomicrobiota; class Verrucomicrobiia; order Limisphaerales; family UBA9464; genus CAILNN01. The sequence continues at coordinate 3,369 of CAIPFS010000554.1, read as the reverse complement.
CGCTGAGCCCCCGGGTTTCGGCCAGTCGACCCAGGTTGAGGGCAAGGTAATAATGGACCGGGGCTGAAGTTCCAAGCGCGAGAGCCTGCTGACAGGCGGCAATGCCTTGCTCCGCGATGGCCGCTCGACTGGATCGGTTGGTGGCAAACTCCGACCAATCGAAAGCCGCCCGGGCAAATTTCCAGGCTTCAACCTGATTGGAAGGTGACTGCATCCAGGCACTCCGTTGGGTGGCATAGGCGGCGGCGGCCTGGACCTGACCGGACGCATTCGTCGCTCCCTCGGCCAGGATTTCTGCGGTCGGTGTCAAAAGAACGGCCACAATAATGAAAATCCAGCCGGTGGAGGAAGGGCGGGCAACGAGGAGGGGGGATGACACGCGATAAATTGACCTTGCCGAAACGGCGGGACCGGGTATACATCGTTTCGACAGCGCTTGATATCAATGGTCGTTTTACATTTCAGCCAAATTCAACCGGAGAGGTTCTCTTGATTAGACCTCCCGTGTCCCGCTTTACGCCACAAAATCCGCAATACCGTATCAACGGTAAGATCCGGGCCCGGGAAGTCCGGGTGATTGGTGCGGATGGTCAGCAGGTCGGAATCATGGATTTGAGTGCGGCCATTAATCTGGCCCGCAGTCAGACTCTTGACCTGGTGGAAATTGCACCGACGGCCGTTCCCCCGGTCTGTCGGGTGGTCGATTTCGGAAAATTCAAGTACGAGCAAGCCAAGCGGGAGCGCGACGCCCGCAAGCATCAGCACGCGAACACCGTCAAGGAGGTTCAGCTGACCCCCCGTATTTCTCCGCATGATCTCTCGATCAAGCTGGAGCATGCGGTGGCGTTCCTGTGCGAGGACATGAAGGTCAAGATCGCCCTCCGTTTCCGGGGACGTGAAATGGCCCACACCGAGATCGGCATGGGGGTGGTGGATAAATTTTTGAGGGAATTGGGCCCCTGGGGCCAGCCGGACTCCCCCCCGCGACTGGTGGGAAAAGCCGTCAACGTGATGATCAGCCCGCTGCCTCGGGCCAAGCGCGCCAAGAATCCGCGCGAAAATGAGCCGCTACCCGAGAGTGATCCCGGGTCGGACGAATCTGATGAGGAGGACGATTCGGAAGAAGGTGGACAGGATCCCGTCGGGGAAACGTCGGCGTAGAGAAGTCGGCGTTATTTCGTAGCCATGGCCTCGCGGGCGTCGTCCCGCAGGTCTGGCCCCATTGGCTTGACCACTCCCTTACCGGAGTTTCTTCGGGGTGATGATTGGACGGCGCCTCTACAGGAGGACCGGAACTTTCATATTCCCAACCAGGAATTTCCAAGCCCGTTTTCTGAGTCATCCGGTCATCGCTTACCCGTTTCAGCCTCACCGGTAGTTCCAGCCTCAGGGTAGGCAAAGCCTTCGGGTTTTTAGGAGCGCATCCGATGGGATGCGCGGCCCCTTTCTCGAGTAGCACCCAACCGCCGCAGCTCATGAAGAGCCTTTCGCGGCGGGGGCCGACCGGCCATCAGCGTTGGGAGCTGGTCGGGGTCCGGGCGGCCAGCAGGATCGCCTTGCCTTGTTGAAGGGTGGAAGGCATCGAGTTGGATTCGACACCCCGCTGTGACGGGGTGGGTTCAGCCGGTACGGGAACGAGGGCTTTGGGAGCTTTGATGCGGGCCGTTCGTTGTTCAGACGACGGAATCCGAATATCCCAGGTCAACCGAACCCAGGACAAACCCCGGATGATTCCATAGACCACGTCACATTGCCACCATTCAAGGCCGTGCCGGGCGGAGGTCGGGAAGGCATGATGATTGTTGTGCCACCCCTCACCGAAGGTCAGGAGGGCGCAGACCAGATTGTTGCGACTCTGATCCTCGGTTTCGTAGGGAGATTCTCCGAAAAGGTGGCAGATGGAATTGATGCTCCAGGTGGAATGATGCACCAGGAAGACTCGAACCAGGCCGCCCCACAACACGGCGGAGGCACAAGCCGCCCAGCTCCAGGTAATGGCCAGGGCAATCACCCCGGGGAGAAGGATTCCTCCGATGACCCACACCCAGTAATACCGGTTGAGCAGGCGCAGTTGCGGTTCCCGGATAAGGTCGGGGACCAGTCGGACGTAGTTTTCGGGAGCATGACTGAACATCCAGCCGATATGGGAATGCCACCAACCCTGAAGAACCCCGGAAACCCCCGCTCCATGATGATGAGGTGAATGCGGGTCACCCGGTTCATCGCTGTGCCGATGATGTCGACGATGGCAGGCGGTCCAGAAGAAGACCGGACCCTGAGCTGCCATGCTCCCCGCAATACACAGGGCCGCCCTGAGGGTATCGCCACACTTAAAACTACGATGGGTAAAGAGACGGTGATATCCCAAAGTGATGCCCAGCATGGTCACCGCGTACAGCCCAACGCAAAGGAGGAGGTCCAGCGGGGAGAGCCCCCGGTTCCAGAAAACGAATCCGGCACCCACGACGGCAATCCAGGGAACCACAATCGTGATGATGGCGGCGGTACGTTCGGCGCGCTCCGCCGAACTGGCGGTCGCGGGACTGGGAATTGGCTTGATGTTAAAGTCGGACGATGCCGGGCAATGATTGAATTATTTCGGGCAGACAATCGGTTCGTCCGATCGTGGTCTTGGCCCCAAGCAGTTGTCCAAAGCATCCGCGGATGGTGCAGTTAACTGTCGATGAGTGAATTCCGCAAGGTAAACTTCGGTAGGAAAACCCTGTGGCGGGGGAATTGCCTTAAACTTCCCATTGCAATCCCCGGGGCCCGACGCTAGTTTCTCCCAGTCCGAGGTCTGACAGTCCCTCTTCTCCATTTGGAGGTGACTGCTTCCCCAAGTTCGAAGTTCCCGCGGCACGATCATTGTTTTCGCCGCCATCCCGGGCTCTGACCATTCCGGATATCCGAAAAAGTATGAGCGATAGCAGCACGTCAAACGGCAAAACTCCAGCAACCGGCGGTGATTGGTCACCGGGGGCCGTCGGACCGTCCACCAACGTCCAGAACGCAAACCTCTCCCCGACTTCCGCCGATCATCCGGCATCACAGAATCCGGGAGCTCCGTCTTATGACGCCGGAACGGCATCGGCAGCGCCCTATTCCCCGAATGCTGGTTCCCAGTCCTCGGGTTCCCAGGCACCCCAATCTCCCAACCCGCGTGCCGATCAGCGCGGTGACTTCCGCGGACCTTCCGAAGGCCGGCCTCCCGGCGGTAATCCACAGGGCTTCCGTGGCGGCGAAGGGCGGCAGGGCAATTTTCGTCAGGGCGGAGGCCAGGGACGACACCAGCACAATCATCGCCAACGGGGTGGCGGCGGCGGTGGCGGTGGTGGCGGCGGCGGTGGCGGTGGTGGCGGCGGCGGTGGC
>CAIPFS010000553.1 GCA_903864375.1 uncultured Verrucomicrobiota bacterium | reverse complement strand
GAGGGTTCACGCAAGACGATCCCCTGATCACGGACGTACACCAGTGAATAAGCGGTGCCGAGATCGATCCCGATGTCGTTCGAGAATAGACCTTTGAGTTGCGCTAGCATGAAGCGTGCTTACAAAGCACAGCGCAAATTGGGGACGTCCGCATCAAGGGTCAAGGTAATCCCTGAATTACCGTCGAATTACCTGAGGGCATTCCCGGGGAACCTACAGGTCCAACACACCCAGAACGGCTTCCCGGGTCGCCGCCACCACCTTGGGAGTGAAGCCCGAAACCCGAATGGCCGTGTCCGGGTCCTTCAATCCATGCCCCGTCATCGTCGCCGTGATCACGCTGCCCGCCGGGATTTCACCCTCCCGAACGCATCGGATCAGGCCGGCCAGCGGCGCGGCGCACGCCGGTTCGACCATCACCCCTTCTGTCCGAGCCAGCAGTTTGTAGGCATGCAGGATTTCCTCGTCGCTGACCGAACGGATTTGTCCCCCGGAATCCCGGGCGGCTTCAACCGCCCCTGACCAACTCGCCGGATTCCCGATCCGGATGGCCGTCGCCACCGTCTCGGGATGTGCGATCGCATGCCCTTGGACAATCGGATCCGCCCCCAGCGCCTGCCATCCCATCATGCGCGGCACGCGCCGGCTCAGGCCCGCATCACGGTATTCTCGAAATCCCCGCCAGTAGGCCGTGATATTCCCCGCATTGCCCACGGGTAAAAAATGGTAGTCAGGAGCGTCTCCCAGAACATCGCAGATTTCGAATGCCGCCGTCTTTTGTCCCTCAATCCGGACGGGATTGATGCTGTTGACCACCTCCACCAACCCGGTCTCGCCCAGTTCTCGAACGATTCGCAAGGCATCATCGAAATTGCCCTGCACGCTCACCGTGGTGGCCCCGTACAGAAGCGCCTGGGATAGCTTGCCGTGGGCGATCTTGCCTTCTGGCAGCAAAACCACGCAATGGAGCCCGGCCCGGGCTGAGTAGGCCGCAGCGCTGGCGCTCGTGTTTCCCGTGCTGGCACAAACCACCGTCCGGGCACCCCGTGCCACCGCATTCGTGATGGCCATGGTCATTCCCCGATCCTTGAAGGAACAGGTCGGATTCATGGCCTCGTACTTCAACCGCAGATCAAAGTTCCCTCCAATCGCGGCGACAAACCGGGGAACCGGAATCAGCGGCGTGTTGCCTTCCAACAGGGTTACCACCGGAGTGGTGGCGTTGACCGGAAGAAATGAGGCGTACTTCCGGATGACGCCCGGCCAGCCATTGTCGGTTCCTGGTTTGATCATGTGATGACAGGGGAAATGAAAAATGTGCTCGACCACCTATTCGAACGGTTCAACACGGATCAGCACCGGGCTTGCCTTGACCAGCGGTAGTTTTGCGATTTGGCCCAGGACCTTCTGCATGGCCGCATGCGTGGCATCGTGCAGCATCAGAATGACGGGAACCACCTCGCCGGCATGCCCCTCCGGCTGGATAATCGTCGAAATCCCAATTTTCGCCCGCGCCAGCAAGGTTGCGATCCGCGCAAACACCCCCGGACGGTCCACCACCATCAGCCGGATGTAATACGGGGACACCACCTCGGAAATGGGGAAGATGGATCCGCGAACCGTGTGGGAAACGAACGGTGGGACGCGACGGTTGGAACCATGCTTGAGGTCGAGCGCCGCGTCCGCGACATCGCTCAATACGGAACTGGCCGTCGCATCAGACCCCGCGCCTCTGCCGTAAAAGAGGGTCTCGCCCACGACATCGCCACGCACCGCTATCGCGTTGTAGGCATGATTCACCGACGCGAGCACGTGGCCGTTGGGAACCAACGCGGGATAGACCGCCACCTGGATGGAGCGCAAACCCTTCTTCGCGCCGGTACCGCGAACCACTTCCTTCACCATTCCCAGGAGCTTGATGGTGTACCCAAGCCGTTGGGCAAATTGAATATCCAGGGGACTGATGTTCCGGATGCCTTCCGTGGGAATGAACTCCGGTTTTACCCAGAATCCATGCGCCAGCGATGCGAGGATGCCGGTCTTTTGGGCCGCATCGTGACCGTCAATATCCAGCGAAGGTTCAGCTTCGGCATAACCAAGGCGCTGTGCGTCGGCAAGAACCGTCGCCAGGTCCGCCCCTTCCAGCTTCATCCGCGTCAGAATATAATTGCAGGTTCCGTTCACGATTCCCGCAATTTGTGTGATGCGGTTTCCTGCCAGGGATTCCCGCAGGATTTTGATGATCGGAATCCCGCCGGCGACGCTCGCCTCGTAATACAGATTGGTCGAGTGCTTCGCTGAAGCGGCAAAAAGTTCTTCCCCATGACGGGAAAGGAGCGCCTTGTTGGCGGTGACCACCGGCTTGCCCAGTCGTAACGCCTCCAGGACAACTTCTCGCGCCGTCGTCGTGCCGCCCATTAATTCCAGGACCACATGCACCGACGGGTCCCGGACAACTGAACGCCAATCATCGGTGACGATTTTGTCGGGAAATGCGACGGACCTTGGCTTCTTCAAGTCCCTGACCGCGACCCGGACAATTTGGAGGTCAACACCCAGGCGCGCCGCCATGAGCGCTCCATTCCGCGCGAGCGCCGTCCAGACACCCCCTCCGACGGTGCCCCCGCCCACCAATCCGAGGTTGACCAGTTGCATAAAGTGAGCAGCAACCCTGCCGTGTTGCGCCCCCGGGGACAATCCCGATTTTTCAACCCTCAAGGTCTCCCATTCAAATAAATCACCTGTCCCTTTATCTGTTTTCGTGCCGGAAACACACCAAGGTGTATCAAGAAATAACCTGTCCCTTTGTCGTTTCCTTTCCGTTTCAAACTTCCGCACCGTTCATTTTTTGATGGTATCCAAGGGAGTCAGGGGAAAACGGTCCGTTTTCGCTGGCAATGGACCGAAAGATTAAAAAAATAGGGTCAGGAATGGCCGCAAACACCCTCCTTGTCGTGTTGTCGGTGCTCCTGCTGACTACCGTCGGAGTGCTGGTGTGGGGTGGAGGGCGCATTATTTACTCAATCGCTCGCTATTATTTGCGCGAGCGGATATCGAAACGCGAATTTCAGCACCCGGTCTACGGGCTCCTCACCAGGGAGCAAGGTTGCTGGAGCGGTTCCGCTCGAATAGGAAATCGGATGGTCCCTTTTGGGTTGGATGGTGATGCTGCCGAACCTGACCCAATCCTGATTGAACGATTGGATTCGATTATCCGGCAATTCAGCGAGTTGGAACGTCAGGCGGTCGCCTTCCTTCAGGCAAAGGTAGCTGAGTTGGCGAAGGTGGAGCTGGAACTCTACCGGATCGAGATTTCAGAAGGGTCTCAACAGGACGATGTTGTCCTAGAATTCGTGATAGCAGGCGACGATTCAAGGAGTTGGCAGGTCTGGCGCGTTGAATTCGAGGCGGGAAAGCCGAGTTCCTTTGGATTTGATGATTGATCGATGTCAACACCCAGTGCCTGCGGATCTTAAGGCCACAAGTGTCCATCGACATGAGTTAAAATCGAAGGCAATGACCGTCTGGAGGTCAGACTCGCAGCGTTTTACTCGTTCGGGCGTAACGGGATGGCTTTAGGCCACTGGAGCGTTTCGAGGTGTCACCGGGCTCTGCTTCAAATCCCGCAATCCAAAGAGGGACTGGTCTGCGAGGAAGCGGAACTTCCGGGCCCCATCCTTTCGCCGGGGTCCGAAGCGCTGGCGATGTTGCTCAAACACCTCGTTCACCCAGGCCCGGCTCCCGATCACCGTTCCATCGGTGAAGTACCGCACCCGGCACCGCACGTAG
>CAIPFS010000552.1 GCA_903864375.1 uncultured Verrucomicrobiota bacterium | reverse complement strand
GGTTGGGACTTTTCCAAACTCCCACCCGACGTCCTTTTCGTCTTCGAGCCCACCCAGGGCATCACCAAAATCCCGGTGGCCGAAATCCGGAGCCAAAGCCGGAGCCTGGAATCCAACAGCATTCCCAACAAGCCGTGAACGCCTTCCAGATGCTTCTGGCGGCGGGCATCGCCGCCTTGGTTTTTTGTCTGGCAGCCGGGGACACCTCATCCCTGGGCGGGCGGGGAGGGCCGGAACACCGCGGTCAACCCGTCGGACATTCCAATCCCGGTCCCCGATCCACCCCTCCCCGGGCACCCCAGGCCCGGCGGCCGGTGACGGTGGATCGACCGTATCACGGCACCGTGCGTCATTCGGAGACACACACCGTCGAACGGCGGGTGGATGAACATCACGGCAGTGGGTGGGAGGCCCATGGTTTTGTTCACCGGGACGTGGATGTCGATTTCGGACGCACCCGCTACTGGCACGGTTTTGTCTACGGACGTCACCTCGGTGAATTGAGGGGGGGATATGTTCAGGTGTATTGGAATGGAAATCCTTACTATTATGATGATGGCATCTATTTCCAGCCGGCGGCCGACGGTTATGAGGAAATCTACCCGCCCATCGGACTGGGAATTCCCACGCTTCCCGGCGGATTTGTTCAGATCGAGGCGGGTGGATTGATTTACTACTACGCGGCCGGTGCCTTCTACCTGGCGCAGGGTGACCGGTATGTCATTGCACCTGCCCCGATCGGAGTGACGGTGCCCGAACTTCCCCCGGGGGCGGCGCTGGTCTCCGTGGCGGGCGGACCCGCATTCCAATTCAACGGTGTCTCCTTTCGCCCCGTATTCGTCAATGGCGTCACTCAGTATCAAACCTTTCTCCCATGACCACACTTTCGCAGGAGGAATCCTCCCGCATGGCCGCACCGCCGTACTGTCCATCTCCAAACGCACCTCCCGGTCTGGATTCCCTGGTGAGCCTCGCATTGGATTTGCGCTGGTCGGCGAGTCACCGGGTCAAGGAGCTGTGGGCGGAACTGGATGGTGACCTGTGGCGATTGACCCAGAATCCGTGGGCGGTGTTGCAGACCGTATCGCGGGACCGCCTCGTGGAACGACTTTCCAACGTCACGTTTCGGCAGAATCTGGATGCAGTGATGGCGGTCCGTCGCGAATCCGAGTCACGTCCCAGCTGGTTTGATTCAAAACATCCGGGCTCCCGGTTGAGCTGTGTCGCCTATTTCAGTCTCGAATTCATGCTGAGCCAGGCCTTGCCGATTTATTCAGGCGGGCTGGGCAATGTCGCCGGGGATCAATTGAAGGCGGCGAGCGATCTGGGTGTGCCGGTCATCGGTGTTGGCCTGCTCTATCAGCGCGGCTACTTTCGGCAGTTGATCGACCGCAACGGTGCCCAGGAGGCGCTGTTTCCGTACAACGACCCCGGACAGCTTCCCATCCAGCCGGTTCGTCGCGCCAATGGCGAATGGCTTCGTCTCGAAGTGGCTCTTCCCGGTTACTCCGTCTGGTTGCGGGCCTGGCAGGTTCTCGTGGGTCGGGTAAAGCTGTACTTATTGGATAGTAATGATATTGCCAATTTCCCGGTTCATCGCGGGATCACCAGTGAATTGTATGGCGGAGGGTCGGAGTTGCGGTTGAAGCAGGAACTCGTTCTCGGGATAGGAGGATGGCATCTGCTGGAGGCTCTGGGTCTGCACCCCGAGGTCTGCCATCTCAATGAAGGGCACGCCGCCTTTGTGGTGCTGGAACGGGCCGCCAGCTTCATGAAGACATCCGGTTTGCCGTTCGCCGAAGCCCTGGCCGTCACCCGGGCCGGGAATTTGTTCACCACCCATACCTCGGTGGCCGCCGGTCTGGACCAATTCACCTCGGAACTCCTCGAACCGTATCTGGGTTCCTATGCGGTCCAGCGGCTGGGCATCCGGTTTGTCGATCTTCTGGCACTCGGACGACTCAATCCGGACGATGCCGGTGAGGCGTTCAAGATGGCCTATCTGGCCGTCCGTGGCAGTCGTTCGGTCAATGGAGTCAGTCGATTGCACGGGCTGGTCAGCCGCCAGCTCCTCTCTCCGCTGTTCCCGCGCTGGCCCGTGGATGAAGTTCCGGTGGGGCACGTCACCAACGGCATTCACGTCCCCAGCTGGGAGTCCCCGGCCTCCGATGCGCTTTGGACCGCGACCTGCGGCGACAAACGGTGGACCGGCATGACCGACGGCCCGGAACGTGATTTTCGCCACGTCTCCGATGAAAGCCTTTGGGAGCTGCGTTCCCAATCACGTGTCCGCCTGATCGAGTACACCCGTCGGCGCCTTTCTCTTCAATTGGCGGCGTCCGGGGCACCCCCGGGAGAGGTGGAGGAGGCGCGGCAGTTGCTGCGGACCGATGTGCTGACGGTGGTGTTTGCCCGGCGGTTTGCCACCTACAAGCGTCCCAACCTCCTCCTTCAGGATCCGGAACGCCTGCTGCGATTGCTCGGCAACCGCGATCGACCGATGCAGTTGATTCTCGCGGGCAAGGCCCATCCTGCGGATTTGGAGGGGCAGAGCCTGATCCAATGCTGGACGTGGTTCATCCGTCATACCGACGCACGGGCAAACGTGATTTTTCTCGGCGACAACGACATGCACTTGACGGAGGAGCTGGTTCAGGGGGCGGACCTCTGGCTCAACACCCCACGACGCCCCTGGGAGGCCTGTGGCACCAGTGGCATGAAAACCCTCGTAAATGGGGGCGTCAATCTCTCCGAACTGGACGGTTGGTGGGCTGAGGCCTTTGTTCCGGAACTCGGTTGGGCCCTCGGCGACGAACAGGAGCACGGCAGCGGTCCCGCCTGGGAACGGGCGGAGGCCGAGCGGCTTTATGACGCATTGGAACACGATGTGGCCCCCGCTTTTTATCAACGGGACAGCCGGGGAATTCCCACCCGATGGGTGGGACAGATGCGCGAAAGCATGGCCGCCCTGACACCCCGCTTTTCGGCGGATCGAACGGTCCGGGAATACACCGAGCATCACTACCTTCCTGCCGCAGAAGCGTTTCAACGGCGGGCCGCGAACCAGGGGGCAGAGGGTCGCCAACTGGTCGCCTGGGAGCAGAACCTCACAAGCCACTGGGCTGAACTCCACTTTGGGGAACTGCGGGTGGGCGGTGCTTCAGGTCGATGGTCGTTTGAAGTGGAACTCTTCCTCGGTGCGGTGGGTGCGTCGTCGATACAGGTCGAACTTTTTGCCAATGGAGCGGCCGGCGGTGAATCGGTCCGCCACGTCATGGAATGTGTGACGTCCCCGGACGCCACCGGACAGCCTTACGTCTATCGGGCCGAAATCCCGGCGGTCCGACCTGCCTCCGAATACACCGTCCGGGCGCTGCCACGATTTCCGGATGCCTGCATCCCGCTCGAAGCCTCACAAATCCTCTGGCAACACTGAGGCCCAATCACAACGAAGTGCCGGCAGGATGGGAGCCGGCTCCCTCCAACCTCTCCTGAATGACCATTCCAGTTCCCTCCCCCGTGTCAGCGACGGTTCCGGATGTTCCTGCGCCAAAGCTGGGAGGTTGGAAAGCCATCCTCGTCTATCGATGGTGGGCCGTGGGGGCGGTGGTGATCGTTGCCGCCGCCGGGATCGGTTGGGCATTCTGGTCTCCCGATCCTGATAAGGGATTTGTTCAAGGCAACGGCCGGGTGGAAGCGACGGAAGTCGACGTCGCCACCAAACTGGCCGGGCGCATCCAGGAGATTTGGGTGGATGAGGGGAATTTTGTTGTCCTGGGTCAACCGCTCGCCCAGATGCAAACCACGGTCCTCAACGCTCAACGGGATGAAGCCCAGGCCCTCTGCCGCCAGGCAGTGACGGCAGTGGCCAGCGCCGAAGCCCTGGAGGCGGCCCGGGCAAGCGAAGTGGTGGCGGCCGAGGCGGTGGTGGTGCAGCGCGAAAGCGATGTCGACCTTGCACGCCGTCGGTTCAAGCGCACCGAGTCCCTGACGGGGGAGGGTGCCCTTTCCCGCCAGGATTTTGAGGACGACCAGGCTCGATGGCGGGGAATGGAGGCGGCGCTGGCTTCCGCCCGGGCCCAGGTGTCGGCCGCCGCTGCCGCCGTCCGGGCTGCGCATGCCGTTTGGGTGGGGGCCCGGTCCGGAATTGCCGCAGCGGAAGCGACGGTGACCCGCATTGAGGCGGATATCCACGACAGCCAGCTCACCGCACCCCGGGCCGGGCGAATCCAATACCGCATCGGCCAGCCGGGTGAGGTCCTCGCAGCCGGGGGAAAGGTGTTGAACCTGGTCGATTTGGGAGACGTTTATCTCACGTTCTTTCTTCCCGAGATGGCGGCGGGAAAGGTGTCCATCGGAACCGAGGTCCGGGTTGTTCTGGATGCGGTCCCCGATGAAGTGATTCCCGCCACGGTCTCCTTCGTCGCCTCCGTGGCGCAGTTCACCCCCAAAACGGTCGAAACCGCAAGTGAGCGGGAGAAGCTGATGTTCCGGGTCAAAGCCCAGTTTGGTGGCGAACTCCTGGCCCGGCATCGCACCACGATCAAGACCGGCACACCGGGAGTGGCCTGGGTCCGTCTGGATGCGCGGGCCGCCTGGCCCGCCAGATTGGGCATCAAGGCTTCTGAATGAGTCTTCCGCTGCAAAAGTTGGCACCTGTGGTCCGTTTCGAACGGGTGCGCCTCCGATACGGAAAGACGGTTGCACTGGATGGAATCACCGCCGACATCCCGGCGGCAGCGATGGTCGGATTGATCGGCCCCGATGCCGTTGGAAAATCGAGCCTCCTGTCGCTGATTGCCGGTGCCCGGGCTGTTCAGGAGGGCAGGGTGATGACCCTGGAGGGAGACATGGCGGACCCGCGGCATCGGAGGGCGGTTTGCCGGCGCATCGCCTACATGCCGCAGGGACTGGGAAGGAACCTGTATCCAACGCTGTCGATTGAAGAGAACCTCCAATTTTTCGGCTGTCTTTTTGGATTGGAACAGGCTGAACGCCGACGGCGCATTGACGGATTGTGCCGGGATACCGGGCTCTCGGATTTCCTGGCCCGCCCGGTGGGCCAGCTTTCCGGCGGCATGAAGCAGAAGCTCGGTCTCTGTTGTGCCTTGATTCACGATCCGGATTTGTTGGTGCTGGATGAGCCAACCACGGGGGTGGATCCGCTGGCCCGCTCGCAGTTCTGGGACCTGATTCGCCGCCTCCGCGTTGCGCGCCCTGGCATGAGCGTGGTGGTTGCCACCGCCTACATGGAGGAAGCCGAACAATTTGAATGGCTGATGGCGATGAATGCCGGACGGATTCTTGCCAGCGGATCACCCGCCCAGCTTCGGAATCAGACCCACACGGACTCCCTCGACGCAGCCTTCATTGCCCTGTTGCCGGAGGCGCTGCGCAGCCGGCACCGTCCGGTGACGATACCCGCGTTCAAAGAGGCTGCCGGAAGTGGATTCGCCATCGACGCCCGGGAATTGACCAAAAAGTTCGGGGCCTTTGTCGCGGTAAACCGGGTCAGTTTTCAGATTCGGCGGGGGGAAATCTTCGGATTCCTGGGCTCCAATGGGTGCGGCAAGTCCACCACCATGAAAATGCTGACCGGACTTCTTCCGCCCACGTCCGGAGTGGCCCAACTGTTTGGCTTGCCGGTCCGCGTGGATGACCTCGCCACCCGTCGCCGGGTGGGCTACATGTCGCAGTCCTTCTCCCTGTATTCGGAACTATCGATTCACCAAAACCTGGTGCTGGCGGCCCGCTTGTACGGAATGGACCCGGCACAGATTTCCAGCCGGGTGGATGAGATGGTGCTGCGCTTTGATTTGGAACGGAACCGCGATTCGATGCCGGACCAGCTGCCATTGGGCATCCGGCAGCGGCTCTCGCTTGCCGTTGCCATGGTGCATCAACCGGAATTACTAATCCTCGACGAGCCCACCTCCGGGGTTGATCCCATCGCCCGTGACGTCCTGTGGCAGTTGATGATCGACCTGTCCCGGAAGGACGAGGTGACCATCTTCGTATCGACCCATTTCATGAATGAGGCGATGCGGTGTGATCGCATCTCGCTCATGAACGCGGGTTCGGTCCTGGTCACCGGTCGGCCCGAGGAAATCGTGCGGCTGCGGGGTTCAGCTTCTTTGGAGGAGGCATTCATCAGTTATCTGAAGGAAGCCGAGGGGATTTCCGCCCCGGCAGGCCATCCCTCTGAACCGCAAAACCCCGTGGGAGTCATTTCGGCGACAACCCCGGCGCCGGTCCGGCGGACTCCTCCGTTCAGCATTCGCAGGTCATGGAGTTACACCCTCCGCGAAGCCCGCGAACTTCGGCGGGACCCGGTTCGGTTGACCATGGCGCTATTGGGGACCGCCCTGTTGATGCTCATCATCGGATACGGCATCAGTCTGGACGTTGAGAACCTTGATTTTGCGGTGCTGGATCATGACGGCACCGGGTTAAGCCGGGATTATGCCCTCAATCTCGCCGGTTCCCGCTATTTTCATGAGGCACACCCCCTCCGCGATGACCGGGATCTGGAACGCCGCATGCGGTCCGGGGAGCTGGCGCTGGCGATTGACATTCCCCCACATTTTGCCCGCTCCATCGGACATGGGAACCCGGTGAGCGTTGGAGCCTGGGTGGACGGGTCCATGCCTCAACGGGCGGAGACCATTCAAGGATACATCCAGGGGATGCATCAAGGGTGGCTCGAGGAAATGGCGACTCGTCGTCTGGGTCAAAACCATCCCAGTCCGGCATGGGTCGAAACCCGCTATCGGTATAATCCCGACGTCCGGAGCCTCCCAGCCATGGTCCCGTCCGTGATCCCGCTCCTGCTCCTCCTGATTCCGGCGATGCTCACCGCGTTGTCTGTGGTGCGTGAAAAGGAACTGGGTTCCATCATCAACCTGTATGTGACCCCGGTGACGCGATCGGAATTCCTTTTGGGCAAGCAATTGCCGTACGTCGTCCTGTCGTTGTTGAATTTCAGCCTGCTGACCCTGATGGCGGTCGGCCTGTTCCGTGTCCCCGTCAAGGGGAGCCTCGCCGCCCTGTCGACTGGGGCCTTGCTCTTCGTCATCTTTTCAACCGGGTTCGGACTCTTCTGTTCAACCTTCACCCGGAGCCAGATCGCAGCCCTCTTTTTGACCCTGATCGGCACCCTGATTCCCGCTGTCCAGTTTGCCGGTATTCTCAGCCCCGTCTCATCGCTGGAAGGCATGGGGGCTGTCATTGGAAAAAGCTATCCGGCCACCCACTTCCTCCTCATCTGCCGGGGCGTTTTCAGCAAGGGTCTCGGTTTCCGCGGGCTCGCGGCTTCCTTCTGGCCGCTATTGCTGGCCGTTCCGGTCATGGTGGGGCTCCCGATCCTGCTGTTGCGAAAGCAGGAGACCTGACCATGCCATCGTCCTCCCACATCTTTCGGCTGGGGGTCAAGGAACTCTGGAGCCTTGCCCGGGACCCGATCATGCTGCTGCTGATCGCCTACAGTTTTACGGCGTCCATCTACATTGCTGCCACGGCCCTGCCTGAGACGCTTCACCATGTCCCCATCGCCGTGGTGGACGAGGATGCCTCCCCACTTTCCAGAAGCATCATTCAAGCCTTCTACCGTCCCCGCTTCAATCCACCCCGGATGGTCACACTGGCCGACGCTGATGCCGGTCTGGATTCCGGCGACTATACCTTCGTTCTCGATATCCCACCGGATTTCCAGCGTCGGGTCCTCAAGGGAACGGTTTCTCCGATCCAGTTGAACATCGATGCCACCCGGATGACCCAGGCCTTCAGCGGCGGTGGTTATGTCCGGCAAATTGTATCCGGCGAGGTGGAGGGTTTTATTCAACGATATCGCGCCACCGCTCCGCCGCCGGTCGGCCTGACCCTGCGCGCACGCTTCAATCCCAACCTGCAACAGGCATGGTTCGGGGCGCTCACGGAAATGATCAACAATGTCACGATGCTGGGGATCATTCTGACGGGTGCGGCCCTACTGCGGGAGCGGGAGCACGGGACAATCGAGCACCTTCTGGTGATGCCCATCACCCCCTCGGAGATCATGTTGTCAAAAATCTGGTCCATGAGCGCAGTGGTCCTTCTGGCGGCCATGGTCGGTCTTCTCTGGATTATCAGAGGCATTCTGCACGTACCCATCGAAGGATCGGTCGGGCTTTTCGTGCTGGGTGCCGCCATCCACCTATTTGCGGCCACCTCCCTCGGGATCTTCATGGCCACCGTCGCCCGTTCCATGCCCCAGTTTGGAATGCTGGCGGTTTTGATTCTTCTCCCGCTTCAACTGCTCTCCGGCAGTTTCACTCCGCGCGAGAGTCTTCCCGCTGTCCTTCGATTCGTCATGGAGGCCGCACCGACGACCCACTTTGTGGCCCTGGGCCAGGCCATCCTTTTTCGGGGTGCAGGACTGTCCGACGTCTGGCCTCACCTCGCCGCACTCATCGGCATCGGGGTGGTCTTCTTCGGTATCGCCCTCGTCCGATTTCGAAAATCTCTCAGTGAAGCCGCGTGATCCAGAACTCTCCTATCATGACAACCTTGACCACCCTGACTGCATCGCCTCCCGAGGAATCCTTCCAGTTGCTCGACGCCTACTGGAGGGCTGCCAACTACCTGTCGGTGGGACAAATCTACCTGTATGACAATCCGCTGCTGAAGCGTCCCCTGGTGCTTTCGGACGTAAAGCACATGCTGCTGGGACATTGGGGAACCACCCCGGGCCAGAACTTCATCTATGCCCATCTCAATCGGGTCATCGGAAAGTTCGATCTCGACATGATCTACGTTTCCGGTCCGGGGCATGGCGGACCGGCCGTTGTCGCCAATACCTACCTGGAGGGAAGCTATAGCGAAATATATCCGGACATCAGC
>CAIPFS010000551.1 GCA_903864375.1 uncultured Verrucomicrobiota bacterium | reverse complement strand
CTCGCTCCGCTTCCCACTCCTCCACTCCACCTCCAGCACCAGGTTGCTCCCGCCTCCCGCTGCAAACACACGCAGCGGATCCGCTCCAGACAAATACCGCCCACCGCTGATCACCTCCTGCGTCTGCTCCACCGGCCCTCCCTTCAACCGCAACTTCGCACCAATCCCCTGCGTGTTCCCTCCCTCCCCCTTCAACCTCACTCCCAACCGCCTCCCACTCCCCTCGTTCCTCAATACACTCGCCTCCCCGTTCAGGTTGTTGATCACCACGTCCAGATCCCCGTCGTTGTCCATATCCCCGACCGCCATCCCGGTCGCCGCCGACTTCAAATTGACCCCCCACTCCTGACTCACGTCGTTAAACGTCCGGTCGCCCTGGTTACGAAACGCAAGATGTGAAAGCGGCATCGGCGGAAAGATGCCCAGCGTCTTCTCCCGCGCAGCGGCATCGGCGGCTGCAGGCAACTTGTCCATCTCCGCGAGCGAATCAGAGTTGGCTAGATCGCGGGAATGGCCATTGGCTATCAACAAATCTTCATAACCATCCAAATCCACGTCGAGGAAAAGGCAACCCCAGGACCACTCGGAAGCATGAACTCCGGCCAGTTCACCAATTTCCGCAAATGTTCCGTCGCCACGGTTCCACGACAGCGTATTCCGCATGACCTGAGGACGTGCTTCCTTGTCTAGAAAGCTCCACCCCCAGCCCCATTGCGGAAGCGGCTGGATTTCCAGCAAACTATGTTGGACTTTCCTACGCGTAAAATCCCGGCTCAGCATTTCGGTGACGAAGATCTCCGTATGCCCATCCCGATCGATGTCCGACATGTCAACCCCCATGGAGGCCCAGGAGGTTTTTCGAACGGCAAGTCGCCGGAGTAATCGAAAGGACCCATGTCCCTGATTGATCCAAATGCGATCCGGCGTGAAGTAATCGTTGCAGACATAAATGTCCGGTAATCCGTCCCCATCGATATCACGAATTTGTACTGACAGCCCCCAATCCCGCGGAGCCTCTGCCAATGGCTGACCAGTTTCGTCCAGAAAACGCCCCTGAATCCACGATTGGGCTCGAAAATGCCCCCGACCATCCCCCAGGTAGAGAACATCCGGCTCGCCAACTTCCAGCAAGACCACTGCTCCGCCCGGACCGGTCTCCACAATGAATTGGTCGCGATGCTCAACGGGGACCGACCAGCGTCCGCCGGATTGTTTTAATTTTACACGGATGGGAGAATCCTTTGCTGTGCTTGAACGATAATTGGCCACGTAGATATCAAGATTCCCATCACCATCCAAATCCGCGACAGCAAGAGAATGACTGCCACCGTGAGGAATCAGGCCCGAATCGGTGCTCTCATGGAAATGAGCCTTGCCGTCGTTGAGAAAAAGTCGCGTCCCGCCTCCGAGGGAATTCACCACCAAATCGAGATCCCCATCCCCATCAATGTCCGCCAGGACCGCCCCCGTCGAAGCCTGTCCGGCAGAACGAACCCCAGCTTCTTCGGTGATATCGCCAAATCTCCAATCGCCCAGATTACGATAAAGCCGATTGTCACCTGAAAGACTGCAGAGGAAAATGTCACACCGCCCGTCTCCATCGACATCACCCAGTGCAACGCCGGATCCGTCCTCAAGAAGTCGGTTGCCCGCGATCTGACTCGACGTCAGTCGATTGGTAAAATGGATGCCCGTCAATGCAGATGAAAGAGGCATGAATCCAACACCGCGTCCGGATGAAACCGGAAGCCTGGCAATTCTGTATCCAGGGTGTTGTTCCCAGGACAGGGGCATATCAGCAACCAACCTCCACACAACAGGAAGCAGACAGAGGGATACCCCAAAAAGGCCTCGCAAACCCCATCGCTGATGGATCGGAATCACCGTATCCGAGGCTATCGGGAACTCACCATCACTGCGACCCAAAAGCCAATCGCCACGAACGTCCTCATCCCTCTGATTCTGGCATCCACAAGCCAGCGACGGACTTCATTCTGCGGCAACCACGGGAAGAGCTCGCAAATCCCGCAACCCAAAGAGGGACTGGTCGGCGAGGAAGCGGAACTTCCGGGCCCCATCCTTTCGCCGGGGTCCGAAGCGCTGGCGATGTTGCTCAAACACCTCGTTCACCCAGGCCCGGCTCCCGATCACCGTTCCATCGGTGAAGTACCGCACCCGGCACCGCACGTAG
>CAIPFS010000550.1 GCA_903864375.1 uncultured Verrucomicrobiota bacterium | reverse complement strand
GAATGTCGGCGGCACAGCAGACAAGAATGTCTGCGCTACGAGGGAGGCGGGCTTAGCCCATGGGCCGTCCGCAGGACCGCGTCAATATGCGTGGGATGCGGTTGGTCCGGTTTCGGCCCGGGTGATGAGTGACTGCAAATTCTCGGTGGCCCACTCATTGCGCACGGCCGAGATCGAGGATTTTTCGAGGGCCCGCAAGGCCTTCCGGGCGCAAACGGCGGCGAGCGGTCGGTTTCCCTCGGCCAGCAAGACGGCCGCTTCTGCCCGGAGCCGGGAGGCGGGGTCCATCTCCACCGGACCGGCAGACTCCAGCCAGGCGCGGGCGATGGCGGGATCACCACCCCGTTCTGAAATCAGCCAGGCGTATTCCGCCCGGACCAGGTCGGCGACGAAGCGCGCGAGTTTTGCTTCTCCCGCCAGCATCTGGTCCAGGTATTCCTTGGCCGCTTCCCAGTTTCCATTGTCTGCAGCTGCAAAATAAGCAAACCAGCGGGCGTAGAGGTCCGACATGGAACCGTCCTGGAGGTGGATGGCATCGGCTATGGCCTTGGGAGGAAAATCCCGGGGTCGGACACCGGTATTGGCTGCAAAGCCGAGCGCCAGCATGGCGGCTTCCTGACGGGCTTCCGGGCCTGTTTTCAGCAAAATGAGAAACCGGCGTCCATCGGATCGGAATCCCCCCCGCTCAAACGGGAGAGCCGTCATGACAAAGGCGATGGCCGAATAGAGGACAGTCAAAACAAGAAAGATGCGGGTCGATGCCTCGTACCAGGGAACCCGCTGGTCTGAATGGCCGGTCAGGATCAGGACTGTGAACGCCATCACCGACAAGGCGAGGCTGGCCAGGGGTCCTCCGGCCAGCAACACCCGAAATCGGGCGGGGAGATCCCCGTGGTCGGGAAGGATACTCGCGGCAAGGCCGCCCAACACATTGATTCCCCGATTTCGGACCACGGTGATTCCCGAGGGTGTCCGTTGAAGGCGCAGGGGCCCCACCTGATAAAGCAGGAAGCGACCGCCCATCAGCCGACCGCCCAACAGGTGACCGGCCTCGTGAAAGGCCACGGCCACCCACCAGGCGGTTGGAATCGAAAGCAGTCCCACCCATCCGAGGGCCAGACGGGCACCGGGATTCCAAATGACCTTCGGAAGCAGTGGCATCAGCAACTGCATGGACAGAAAGCCGATGACGGCTCCCAGCAGGCCGAAGGCAATTTGATACCAGACGCTGAGGCGTTTGACTGGCGGGCGTGCTGGAGGTGGCTGGGCCGTCATTGGGGATTGGAGCCGCCCGGACGGCCCCAGCGCTTTCTTTGTCACGAGTTCCCCATCGAGGGGAAGCCTTATTGCGCCCGAAAGTATCGGGGGCCACCCGGGGATATGGGCAGAACCAGCACCTGGAAGGCGCCCGTGAGAGTCAACGTCTGATTCGTCGTCCAAACCGGATTCGACAAATCGGTGGCTTGAAACAAGGTCACAGCCTGACCTGCAGAGGCGGTCACGGTCAGATTCAGCTGGTTGTTCACCTGTTCCACCTTCAGTTGAGGGGTGACCGCGCCACCGGGTGGCGTATCACTGAGGTCGGGAACGCCGTTCTGATTGGCATCATTGTCATCGAAAATATCCAGCCACCAGAGGAGATACTGGCCCTGACCATTCGAGGGAATGGTGGGAACTCCATCGTCGAAGGGGATTAATCCTTCGTAGCTCCCGTGGATGGGAGTCCGGCTGATGGAGGTCTCGATGGCGTCGGAACCCTCCAGCGTCAGAGACCCGCTTCCCCCGGTGCCCGTGTAGCGCCAGGTACCAGAGGTGAATCCCAGTTCGTTGTCGTTGGTTCGGATCAGGGAAAAGGGACCGGTGATCTGGTTGCTTTGCCCGGCCGGAAGGCCCAGGCGGAGGAACTTCACGGAGGAGGCAATTCCGGAGGGTTTGTTCGTGTAGGTCAGCGTCCCCTTGTATTGGAGAATCTCGAAACGATGCAGAAAGGTGAGGTCCACACCGTCGTCCGGAACCTTGACGCGGAGCTTGACCGTTCCGGAGGCGCTTCCGGCGGGGCGATTCCATACGGCGTCCACGGTGCCCGTCACGGATGCTCCGGATCCATCATCGTAGTTCAGATCACCCGTGCTGGACTCGTTGGATACCGCACGGCGCACTTCAAAAAAATCGGTCAGTCCATTCAAGTCGACGTCGCCGAGACCGGGAACACCCAGGAACATCTGAAAAGGGATGGGGTCCCCTCCGCCGCCAGCCAGGGTGAGGTAGGCAATGGCCGCATGGGATTCGGGGTCGGTTTCGTTGTCCGAGAAAGCCAGTTCGTCATTGATGGTTCCATCGCCCAGCGACGAAAGCCCGAGGGAATTGACGAGGCCCAGCGATGAAATGGAGGCGGGAAACACCCGGACCGAGGTCGAGGCCAGGTAGGCGGTGGCGTCGTTGGCCGAAAGAGGGATCAGCCATCCCAGGCAGGTCGTCACAAGGAGCAGGGCCCGGACTCGGTGCCATGGGGAGAAGTTCATCATTAGGTCTCTGTAATGGACAGGGAGCCGTCCGGCAAGCACGAAGTGGGACGTGGAACGCCGATCGGAGGCACCGGCCCTCCACGTTTGCCGCTTGTCATTTTTCATCGTGACGCGTTTCCTCTCATAAAACTTCACCATGAACCCTCCGTTTGTGAAACTCCTTCGCTGGCTGTCCGCTGTCCTCATCGTTGTTTCCCCGATTTCTGCCGTTGCCGAAGACGCCAAGACCCGGTTGGAAAAAACGCCGCGGCATCTGGAGTGGATCACGGTCAAGCACGACAACCGTGAGGTCCGCTGTTTTATCGCCTATCCTGAAGTGAAGGAGAAGGCGACGGCGGTGGTGGTCATTCATGAAATCTTTGGCATGACCGATTGGGTCCGCGGCGTCACCGATCAGCTGGCCGAGGCGGGATATATCGCCATCGCCCCGGATCTGCTGTCGGGGATGGGGCCCAATGGTGGCGGTACGGACTCACTGGGGGGCGGCGACGCCGTTCGCAAGGCCATCTTCGGTCTGCCACCGGCGCAGGTGGCCGCCGACCTGGATGCCGTCACGGCTTATGTGGCGGCTCTGCCTGCCGCCAGCGGGAAGGTGGCGGCGACGGGATTCTGCTGGGGAGGCGGTCAGGTTTTCAAGTACGCCACTCACCAACCGAAACTGGCGGCGGTCTTTCCATTTTACGGCACCGGGCCCGAGTCGGTCGAAGACTTGAAGCGGATTCAATGTCCGGTTTACGGATTTTATGCGGGTAACGACGCCCGCGTGACCGCCACCGTGCCCAAGACCGTGGACCTGATGAAGGAGGCGGGGAAAATCTATGAGCCGGTGACCTATGAGGGAGCCGGTCACGGATTCATGCGGGCGGGTGAGGCTTCGGATGCCAATGCCGAAAACCGCAAGGCTCGGGAGCAGGCTTGGTAACGCATCAAGAAGCTGATCCAGGGATTGTGAATCATTAGCGGTCCTGCGGACGGCCCATGGGCTTCGGCCCCCGCGTCTTCGTGTGCGGCTGGCGTCATATGTCTCACGCGAAGGCACGAAGCCACGAAGAAGCAAAAAGGATAGCGGCCCTTGAATCCGAAGCTGCGGTCCCCCGGACGGCCCATGAGACTGGCCTGCTTTGAAATGGTACGCGGGGCGTCAGCTGCGCTGATCCATCGGGAGTTGACGAGGTGGATTCAGACGGGGCGTGGTGATGATCCCTGAATTGATTTGGGACTTGCCGGAGCGTGTCCCACCGAATGATGGCCCACCGAACGGAGCGATGGCTCGTCGGCATGTTCACGGCCCGGTGGGGTTCAGGCGGATATAGAATTGGAGATTGGTGGAGGTGGGAAGATCGGCGCGCCAGAGGCCGTTGCTCAGGAATGAACTGACGAAGTAGGGACTCCATCGGGTCAGCGGGGCGCGAAGATCGGTCGAGGTGAGCAGCGAGAGGGGGCCCAGTCCGGCATCCCAACTGATTTGCCAGTGGTCATCGAGGCGCCGGAGTTCACCCGCCACCGGCACTTCGGGCGGGATGGGAGGCAACAAATTGACGCTTGAAATATTCTGACGCGTCGAACGGGGCTGAATCCATCCCAATTGAACAGTACCGGTCCCGTCCCAACTGCGGAACTCCACGACCAAATCGTGGGCCTGCCCGGCGGTGAGCGGTAGAATGGCATTGATGTCGGATTTGGTGTGGAGGTACCACCCGTTTAAAACAAGGGTGCCGTCGAGGTAAACCCGGGCAGCGCCTGCGGAGGTCAGGATCAGGTTGTGACTGCCGTTGGTCGAGGCGACTAATTGACCGCGCCATCGGGCGGAGAACTCATTGGTCGTGATCCCCGAGGGCGGCGCGGAGGCCGTGAAGGTGCGATTGAGATTGTTTTCAAGAAACGCCGATACGGCGGTTCCAGAAAAATCGGGGGTGTTATAATATTCCGCCCAGAGCCCGGGCCGGATTGGCTGGAATTGAGTGGTGGAAATGACGGAGGAGGTGGATCCGGGAGGGGTCCAGGCCAGCCGCACGCCGGAGTTGCCTCCCGTTTGTTGAAGTTCCAAGCGGATGGGTACCGGGGCATTGGAGGTCAGGGTGACGGTGGTGGTCAACTCGCGGGCACCGGTCGTGCTCCAGTTGTCCAACAGTTTCTGGCCGTTCACCCAAAACCGGAGGGCGTCGTCCGCCCAAATGGAGAAACGGTAGGATCCGGTCTGCGGCGCGCGAAGAGCTCCCTGCCATCGGGCGGAATAACCTCCCGCGGTCACCCCGGGGGCGGGCGCATCGGCGACGGGTTCCAGATCCACCAGCGAGTCGGTTTGAGTGACCACCGGGCTGCCGTCCAGGGTGGTGGCATTGAAATATTCGGCCCAAAGACCGGAATAGGCCGGAGACAGCTCGGAAGGGGGGATGGTGCCGAGGGTTCCTCCGGGAGGATTCCACCGGAGGGTGATTTCTGCCGAACCGCCGCCCTGATAGTATTCCAGTAAAATGTCATAGAACTGATTGCCCGAAAGGGAGATGGCTCCCACGTCCTCGGTGGGAGCGTGATCTGTCCAGCGATTGATCAGCAGCTTGCCGTTGACCCAGAGGCGCACGCCGTCGTCGGACACGGTTCGAAATTCATAGCGTCCTGAATTCCGGGCGTGAATTTTCCCGGCCCACCGGACCGAGAAGTGGTCTGCCGGGAGGCGGGGTCCCGGGGTCACGCCGGTGGGAAAGTTGACGACGGGATCGATCCGGCTGAAGGCCAGATTGGTCAATGAGGTGCTGGCAAAATAGCTGCCGCGCAGCCCGCCTGCGGCGGGAGTGAGCGTGTCGGGCGTAAAGCCGCCCACACCGCCCGCGGGTGTGGTCCAGAGGAGGGATAACCGGGGCGGTGCCGAATCACCGGCGCATTCAATAACGAAGGCACACGGCTGACCTGTGGCCAGAACGGCGTAACCGGTGACCTCCTCCCCGTCCGCGGCCTTCATGGTTCCGGCAAAGGATTGTCCGTTCAGTTGGATCCGGGCGGTACCGTCGCCCCGGGCGTGAATCAGGTAGGTTCCCGGAAGAGGCGCCGGGAACAAACCGGTCCAGCGAACTCCGAGGGCACCGGGGAAGTTCGTGTTTGGATAATCGAGCCGTGGCGAGCGGGTCACGGACAGGAGTTGGGTGAGTTTGGAGTCGCTGAAATACTCCACCCGCATTCCCCCGGTCTGGGTTTTGGGAAGGGCGGTGAAGTTGACCCCGGTCAGGTTTTTTTGAACTGGAAGGGGATTGGTCAGCCAGGGCTCAAAGGCCGATCCATCCACCACCGGGTCCGAGACGGACAGGCTGTAGGTGGCCGCGGCGAGTCCTCCGATAGTATAGGCACCGGAATCATCGGTGAAGGCCAGGTGGGTGTCGTCGATGCGGACTTCCACTCCTTCCAGAGGTGTGCCGCTGCCGTCAACGACCCTGCCGGAAAGGGAGAAGCCGCCGGGGTTACCGACCACGATGGTGACCGACTGGTTGGCGGTCCCGCCCTTCAAATCGCTGACTTCACAACGCACATTGTAGGTTCCGGCGGTGGCAAACGCATGAGTCACGACATTGGTGTTTTCGTGTCCGGGCCCGTCGGCACCTGAACCGCCAAAATCCCATCCGTAGGCGAGGGGGTCCTTTTCAGGATCGGTTGCGGTGGCCGTGAAGGTGACACGGCCGCCGACCGGCACCGTGAGGGTGCTGGGGGCGAGGGAAGCGGTGGGAGGGTGATTATCCGGGAACGGTCCGATGGCCACCGTCACGTCCAGCGCGTCCGGGGTTGAGGCGCTCGGACCCATGGGGGTGATGTGAATATCACCGGAGGGGTCGGTAAAGGTATGACCCACGGTCAGGCGGTTTGCGCCCAGTCGATCGGGAGTCACGTTCAGCCACCAGGCTTCCGACCCATTGGGGGAACCCCAGCGAAGTCCGATGCTGTTGGCGGCCTCGGTCGCATCCATCCAGCTCCGACCGCGGCGGAATTCGAGCCAGTAATACTGGCTGTAACGGGGATGTTTGACCCGGATGGCCCGCACGCCGTTGGTGTTGTCATCGAGGACCGAAAGGGCTCCCTGGAAGACCTGGCCACTGCCGCTGACATTGCGAAGTGCAGGACCGGAAATCCAGCCGAGGTAATACCGAAGGTTGGCCACGTAGCTGTCGCGACCCCACGTCGAACCCATCAAACTGTCGGGGTCTCCGTATTCATCATTGGATCCGGGCCCCATGACACTTCGACCGCCGGTGTTCCACCCATGGGAGTGAAGGAGATTCAGATTGTGCCCCAGTTCGTGTCCCAGGAGGCTGGAGTCCAGGGATTGGGTGTCGCCCATCAACCGGCACCAGGATTGGGAACCACCATCAGTTCCCATGGACGGCCCGATGGAGCCCAACCCGGCGGCGTTGAAACCCGGCTTGCCTGCATTGACGATGGCAAAGAACTGATATTTTTTGAAATTAATCCCCAGCGCATGCGCGGCGGCGATGATGTCCTGGGTGACGGTTTTGGAGCGGGGAGACGCAATCGGAGGGCAGATACTTGTAGGCGCGAGTTCGCCCCTACGCAAAAACTGGCTACG
>CAIPFS010000549.1 GCA_903864375.1 uncultured Verrucomicrobiota bacterium | reverse complement strand
TCCAATGTTAGGCAAATCCGTCAAGTGACGTTAAGGCAACGGCAGTTTTGTCGACAATCCCGTTTCCAACCAGCGGCCTCTTGAGTCTAATCAATCGATTTCCAAACAACCCGGTATGCGAGAGGTCATTAACTTTTCAACTGGGACCACTGTCCTGGCCGCCTCGGGTGAGTGGGTTCCCGAGGCAATAGGATTATACTTTCTGACAGTGACCCTGGGCGCAGGCTACTGGATCGGAGGTCCTGGGACCTGTCCATTGGAATGCGGTTCCGCATTGGTGGTGGCTGGTGGATCCCAGGGACGGTTGATGGCCGTCCGCGACTCGGAAATGACCCTCCAATGGTTTGTGGTAGTCCCTGAATATCTCTCCGATCTATTGACCGTGGATGAGCGCCTGGCGCTGCGCGAGCTCGGTGCCGCCGGTAGCCTGGCGCGGTGCTTTGAAGCCCATCACGAGGTGGCCCGACGGGGTTCGGCACTTCTCGCTGAAGAGGGCAGAGTGACCATGCTGACACGGATCCGTCTGCTGGAGCTGATCCTTTCCGTTGTCTCCCCTGAAATCAAAGCCGTGCCCCGGGTCGGGCTCCATGACGATGCCCGTGAGCGCCTTCGCCAATGGTTGGGACGTCATCCGGAATCGGAAATCATCAACACCAGCGTGGAAAATCTCGCAGCACAAACCGGCTGCTCGGTCCGACATCTCAGCCGTATCTTTACTGAAGAGATGGGGGTTTCGTTTCGGGAGCGGCAGACGGAATTGCGCCTCCTCCGGGCCAGGGAGCTATTAACCAAGTCCAACGCCAAAATCATTGATGTGGCCTATGAAAGTGGCTATCGCCACCTGGGGCTGTTCAATTCCCTGTTTCGACGACGATTTGGTCAGACTCCCAGTGCCTGGCGTCGGGAAGCTCAGAAAAGTCCTAAAAAACGAGTCCGGCGTTCGCCGAGGGCTGAATTGGGTTTGTTGACGGCCCTCTTTCTCCTCGGAGCCTCCGTTGCATCGGGTTCGGTGGAAGCAGCCGACGGGCCCACCCCTCCTCCGGCGGCAATTCCCAATTCCAATCCGAATTCCAATTCCAAACCCAATTCAGTATCGGGTAGCCCTGCAGCCCAGGCACCGTCCCGCCCGCTCATCCGTGAGTTGACGGTTTCCGGCAATACCCTGCTGTCGGAGGATGCCCTCCATGCCATCCTGTCGGAGTACAAGGGCCGTGTCCTGGACACCAATTCGGTGGCGGAGGCCATGAAATCCCTTCAACTGGCCTACCAGGGTCGGGGCTTCGCCACCGTCTCGGTGACCCTTCCCAAGCAGCGCATCACCAATGGGGTGGTCCAACTGGCGGTCATTGAGGGGGTCTTGTCCGAGATCCGGATCCAGGGCAATCGATGGTTCAGTGAAGGCAACGTTCGACGGGCGCTTCCCGACCTTCACACCAACATCATCCTTAATAGTCGCATCTTCCAGCAGGAGTTGAACAACGCGAACAATAATCAGGATCGGCAGATTTATCCTGCCATTGAGCCCGGTGCCACTCCGGGAACGACACGGCTGATTCTCAAGGTCAAGGATCAGGTTCCCGTTCATGGACGGTTCGAGCTCAACAATCAATACACCCCGGGAACTCCCGAGCTTCGGGGCAATGCCTCCGCCCAATACAACAACCTATGGCAACGGGAGCATTCCGTGGGTCTCCAGTACGGGTTCGCCTTGCAGGAGTTCAAGGATCCTGCGCATTCGAGTCTCTTGGATCGTCCCCTGATCGCCAACTACAGCGGTTACTACCGACTCCCCCTTTCGTCGGATGAGCCCGTTCAGAGCGCGATCGACGCCAATCCGAGAAAATTTGGTTACAACGAGGCTACGCGACAGTTTGTCCTTCCTCCGTCCCAGGGTCGTACGGAACTGACCATTTACGCGAATCGATCGACCACCGACACCGGTGTCAAGGTCAACCCGGTGGAGACGATCAACCCTCCACCCATCGGTCTCTATTCCCAGGCCAGTGGTCAGGATGTCTCCACAACAGAAGCGGTCGGGTTTCGGATATCAAAGCCTCTGCCACCCTTCCTGGAGGTTCAGTCCACCCTGTCCCTGGGTGCGGACGTAAAGAACTTCCAACGGGCCAGCTTCAACACCAATAATTTTCTGGAGCAGTTCACGTTTCTGAACCCAGACACCCTGGCCACCCAGACCAATTCGCTGCCGTTTTCAAATACCCAGCCTCCCCGGACGGCCAACATCAGTTATCTCCCCGTTGCCGTGCGTTGGGACGGTGCCCGCGCGGATACCAACGGGACCACCACCCTCGGGATGGGCCTCAACTTCAATTTTGCCGGCGGCCCGTTTTCAGACCGCGCGGACTTCATCAATACGACCGGCACGACCAATGCCAGCGGGTCCTACGTGACTGTTCTGGGCAGCGCCAGCCGCCAGCAGAAGCTTCCCGGGGACTGGACCCTCCTGGTCAAGGCCGACGGTCAGTGGGCCAACGAACCGCTCATCAGTAACGAGCAGCTGGGAATGGGTGGTCTTGCAGGCGTCCGGGGCTATCTGGAAGGAGAACGCTATGGGGATACCGGCTGGCGGTTGACGCTGGAACCCCGGACCCCCCTGGTCGACGTGGGCATGGTCGATGGCACGATGCCGCTGCGGTTTCAAGGCGCCTTTTTCATGGACTACGGGCGCAGTTATTCGCTGAATCCCAATGCCCTGGTACACCTGCAATCCCTTTGGGGGGCAGGCATGGGAATCAATGCCAAAATCGGTGCCACCTTTGATTTTCGAGTGGCCGTTGCCTGGGCATTGACCGATGCACAAACCACCCATGCCGGTGCCCTTCAGGTCTATTTTGCCATTGCCGCGCAGTTTTGAGTGGAGTTCCGGGAAACAAGATTAAGAGCCGATGAAAACCGCCTTTCGTCACGTTGGAAATACCCTGCCGGTCTGGTCGCTGGCATGCGGATCGTGGTGCCTGCTGTGTGGCTCCACCGTCGAGGCCAACCCAGTGGGAATGACCGTGGGATCGGGAGCCGCCTCCGCGGTGGGACAAGGCCCGGTGCTGACGGTGACCACCTCGGATCGCGCCTTCCTTAATTGGCAATCGTTTAACATTGCGCCCGGCGAAAAGACCATCTTCAACCAGCCTTCTCCCACCTCCATCGTCTGGAATCAGATTCTCGATGCCAACCCGTCCAGGATCTTCGGAACCATTCAGGCCAACGGGATGGTGGTCCTCGCCAATCAACAGGGCTTTTGGTTTGGTCCGGATTCGGTGGTCAAGGCCGCCAGCTTTGTGGCGACCACCGCTTCAGGGCCGGGACAGGGATTCTTTAACGGCGGGCCGTGGTCTCTCGAGCTGCCCATGCCGGCCGCCAGCATCGTCAACTACGGACAGATTTCCGTCGCCTCCGGTGGTTCCCTTTTTCTGGTGGCGGAAAAGGTTGAAAATCACGGCATCCTGAGCGCTCCCGACGGCACCCTGGGCCTTTACGCGGGCAAGGAGGTCTGGATTTCGGAGCGACCCGACGGACGCGGCCTCAGTGCCAGGGTCACCCTTCCTGAAGGCGCTGTGGACAATTTTGGCAGGCTGGTTGCCGACGCCGGATCCATTGCACTGCGGGCTCAAGTGGTGAACCAGGATGGTATTGTTCAGGCTGATTCCATTCGTGAGGTGAATGGGGTGGTGGAAATTTACGCTTCCAGTGAGATCCATCTCGGTGCCGGCTCGGTGACTTCTGCCCAGGGCACGGGCGAAGGCCTCAGCCCCGGTGGGCGGGTGACCGTGAAAAGCGAGGGCACGGTGTCGGATTCAGACTCCGCCCGGGTGAGCGTCGCGGGAGGAATCGCGGGTGGTCGTGGAGGGGAGTTGGAGATATCCGCCGCCACGCTTCCGAAGCTGACGTTGCAACTGGACGGAAGTGCCGCTCCCGGTTTTCAGCGCGGTCGCCTGACCATCGACCCTGCGATCATCCGTATTGATGATACAGCCACGGGAACCGTTCCCTCGGGAACCGTGTCTGCCGGGGACCCGCCGTCCACCCTGGTGTTGCCACCGAGTGCGTTGAACAATTTCTCGGTCATCGATCTGCAGGCAACCTCCCTCATCGATATCCGGTCCCTTTGGACCCTTCCCTCAGCCCCCTCGGGTGGAGCCTCCCTGACTTTGGAATCCAAGGGGGATATTGTCTTTTCCCAATCGTCCGGGATCGTCGCCGGGAGCGGATGGACGGTGAGTCTCCTGGCGGGCAGTTCGTTGGACGGTTTGGGAGGCGTCGTGGACGGAACGGGCTCTATCAAAGGCCGGACGTCGTCGGTCAACGGGTATTCCCTGTCCACCGCCGATGGCGGCCTGTCACTCACGGCGGGCAAGGACATTGCTCTGCTGAATTCCAGTGTCTCGACCACCTCCGGCAATCTCACCCTGCGATCCTCCGGCGGGTCGATCTCCGGAAACTCGTTTTCCATGGCGTCCTCCTCGGGAAACCTCTCGATTGCGGCAGCCAATCAGGTCTCCCTCGGCAATGGGCAGATCTCCAGTCTCGGCACCGGGGGAATCAAGGTCACGGCGGACACCGGAAACATCACGGCCGTCGGTTCCGTTCTTTCCACTGAACAGGGCGCCATTGAACTGTTGGCGGACGGGAATATTACGTTTCAAAAGGGCCAACCCGGTGCCGTTCGTACCACCGCAGGAGGAAGTATTTCCGCCACCGCCACCACGGGTTCCATCACCACCGGCGGAAATAACAATGGCTACTTGATTCGAAAAGCCGGACAGGATTTGACCGTGAGTCCCAATCTGGGTGGTTTTAGCACCATGGCCGGGGGCGATGTCATCCTCACCGCTGGCGAGGATATCACGAGCTATATTCCGGTTTCTGAGGATTTGCGCAGCTCCCGAGTGGATGCCGGGACTGGTGCGTTTGGCTTCGGGCTTGACGCCGATAAGCATCCCATCGTCGGCAATGTCACCGTGAAGGCCGGCGGATCGGTTTACGGCCATTTTGTGGTCGCCGATGGCACGGGGTCCATCACGGTCGGCGCCCATGCCGGCACCAGTCAGCAACAACTGGCATTGACCACCCGCACCGGCAATTGGACGGTGAAGGCAGGTGACATTTCGCTGCAGGAGGTTCGAAATACCCAGGGGGTGTTCAACAATCTGACCGGCAGTCCTGCGTCCAACAGCCGCTATCACTTGTTTGACTACGCCCCCGCCACAACCGTGACGCTGGTCGCGGACGACTTTGTGGACCTGGTGGGTTCAAATCTTCCGCGCAATCGGGCTGACGCCGGGCTGCTTCCCCCGGTTTATCCGCCCATCCTGAACGTAACAGCCGGTCCGGGTGGCCTGATCCTGGGGAATCCTGTGGACCTCAGTGCGGTCAACGTCATCCTCTTCCCTTCTCCTCAGGGAGATCTTTCGATTCATTCGGATTCCGGGGGAATTCAAGGGTACGGTCCGGCGGCGTCTACTCTGACTCTCTCCGACAGCGGATCGAAATCGTGGATTTCTGCCGACACGTTCACCGTCTCGGATCACAGCTCCGTTTCACCCGTTCACCTGGGTGACTTTTCCTATTCGGATATTCAAGTGGGCGGTGGTATCGACAATGTCTCCCTCAACATTGCCAAGCAGGCGCACATCCAGGTGGGAGGGAACGTCACCCTCAGCTCCATCCAATGGCAGAACAACAACTCAACGGATGCCAGCAGTCTGATCGTCACTGGAGACATCATCAATCGCAGCAAGTACACCTTCGAAAAACTGCTGCCGACTGAACCGGATCCCGACCTGACGCTCATCGAACAAAGTTGTGTCGCCCTGAATATCAACCTCTTTTACGATACCAAGTCCCGGACCCTGGTCCTGCGGGGAAAACTCGCACCACCACTCGAAGGGGATGTGGATCCGCTTAAGAATTTCACCATTCCGGGAGTCGATTCCGCCGGCCAACCGATCTGTATCCGTGTTCCGTTTCTTTCGGATCGGATCATTGACGCCTTTTACAAGGATAGCGCCGACATCACGGATTCGCCCCAATTGGGATATCAGGTGGCGGGCCCCGGCAAATTGACCGTCTCGGCCCGATCCATTGACCTCGGTGTCTCCAAGGGAATTGTATCCGATGGAGCCCTTTCAAATCCCACCCTGGCCAAATCATCGATCAAGGGTGCTGACATCAAGGTCACGACCCTGGGTGGTGACCTGACCATGTTTTCATCGGCCATCGTCTCCAAGGCGGGGGGAAGCGTGGATGTCACCTCGGCTGGAAAGGTGATAGCCGGTTCTGAATTGGTCTTTCCCAGCTCAGAGGGTACCAGGGGAATTTATTCCACCGCTGGCAGTCCCGTGACCGTGACGGCCCACGGAGATGTGGACCTGGCGGGCTCACGAATTGCCAGCTACGACGGCGGCACGGTCAAGGTGAAATCCGAAACCGGTCATGTCGATGCCGGCAGCGGTGGGCTCACCTTTCAAAAGGTGGAACAGGTTCATATCGATCCCGTCACCCACGAGTTGACGGTCCGTTCGGACTTCATTCCCGGAAGCGGAATTCTGGCCACCACTTTTTCGACGGGAACGGCCATGGTGGGGGATGTGGATGTCTCGGCTCCCCAAGGGGATGTCATCGCCCACTCCGGTGGCATTGTTCAGGCCCCTTTCAACGGAACGGACGGTTCCAAGGCCAAGGTGAGCGTGACCGCCGGTACCCACGCCACGCCTGAATCCCCTGGTTACGAAGGAATGATTGACGCAGAAGGTTCGGGCATCATTGGCGGCACCATTTATCTCGATGCCACCGGTCCGATCAAGGGGGTGGTGTTCGCCTCCGGCGGAGCCGACATCATCACACCGGTGCAGGCTCAGCTGACCCTGATTTCCGAGGGACCGGTCACCGTTTCCGCCGGCTCCTTGACGGGAACCCTGATCTCGTTTAGTTCCATCAGCGTCGATTCCGGCAGCATCAATGCTTCGCTTCAAGCGAATGCCGTTTCGACCGGTGGCACCCAGAATTCCAGTACCTCCGGCTTCGCTTCTGGTAATGCTGCGGCCGCCACGGCAACCGCAGCCTCTGCTGATTCGGGAAAGAAAAATGCCGCCACCACGACTGCAACGGACGCTGAAGACGAAGATGCTGCGAAGAAGAAATCGAAACCACTGCTCGCCCAAACCAAGGCCCGTGTCACCGTGATCCTGCCGGGGAAGGCCAATTAGCCACTCGATCAGACGAAGCCGACCGAACCCAACCCTTTCAACCCCCATCCGATTAACAAACCATGTACCTCATTCTCGCCGCCGCTGAAGTTCAGCAGGACAGCGCGCTGGTCTTTTCCGCCAAGCAGCTCAGTCATGAAGGATATTTTACGATGGGTCTGCTCACCATCGTCTCGTTGCTGAGCTGGAGTGTCATCATCAGCAAGGCACTTCAGCTCGCCAAGGCCCGGCGGGTCACCGCCAAATTCATGGCGGCCTGGAAAGCCACGGAAGACCCCATGGAAATTGCCCGGTCGGGCAAGCAATTTGATGGTTGCCCCGCGTATGAAGTCTATCGGGCCGCTGCGGAAGAGGTGGACCACCAGTTGTCGACCCATCCCTTGTTGATCCGGGGTGAGAAGCGAATCAGCTCTTCCTCCTTCGATCTCGTGCGGTCGGCTCTCGCCAGTGCCGCCGGGGCTGAAGCCATGGACCTCGAAAAGGGGATGATCGTCCTGACCACGGCCGTCGCCGGCGGTCCGTTCATCGGTCTCTTGGGAACCGTCTTCGGCGTCATGGAGACCTTTGCCGGTATCGCAGTGAAACAGTCCGCCAGCATCACCGCCATGGCTCCCGGTGTCGCCGGGGCGCTGCTCAACACCGTCTACGGTCTGTTGGTCGCCATTCCCGCCATGTTCGCCTACAATTTTCAGGTGACCACCATCCGCGGACTCACCAATGAGCTCGACAACTTTGTGGCTGAGCTCGAGGTCGCCTTTGGCCATCGCTACGGCGATAACCGAGCCATTGCCGAGGAAATCAGTGACGCCGTTGAGACCCGCTTCATCCGCCTTCAGGACGCGGTCAATTCGCAAAAGCAGTTGATCACCGCCGCGGTGCCGCGCCCGTAGTCGGTCGGACGATTCCCTTCCTGTTCGCATGGTACGAAAGACCTCCAAATCGACTCACCAGACGCTGAGTGAGTTGAACATCACTCCGCTGCTGGATCTGGCGTTTGTGCTGCTGGTGATCTTCGTGCTCACCACCGCCCCTCCGACGACGGAGGAGCCCATGGAACTCCCCAAGGCTCAGGTTCGTCCGAAAGACCCGGACTCAAAGGTCAATTATGTCACCGTTGACTCTGCCGGAAAGACCTACCTCAACCGGAAGCTGGTCAACCCAATCACCCTGGCCGAGGAAATCGCGTCCATGCGAAAGCTCGACACCAACCTGACGTTCACGGTCCGCGGAGATGCCAAGGCGCCATTCAAACAGGTTCGGGAGGCCTTGAATGCCATTCAGCGCGCCAATGTGCTCAAGGTGAAGCTGGCCACCAAACCTGACGCCGGAAAGTAACCGGCCTGGAATATGTCCCTTCCTCAACGTCAAAAGCATCGTCAGTCCCGGGCCAGTATCGTGGTTTCGATACTGTTCCATGCCCTGGTGGTTGGGCTCGTCGCCTACCTCGCCGCGCGTCAGGGGATTTTGGGGACCACGGTCCGTGACATGGTCGCGGTTCAGGTCGACGAAAAGAAACCCGAACCCCCGAAGCCGAAGGAAGAACCAAAGCCGGAGCCGGATAAACCGAATCCCGATCAGAAGCCTGCTCCAGCCGTCGCCCAAACCCCGGTTCCCATTGCGACTCCCACCCAGGCTCTGCCCCCCACGGATGCTCCTCCCCCCGTCGACGCCCCGGCGGCCGCCGATGCTCCCGAGATGTTCATCCCCAGCGCCAATGGGGCCGGAGGCGGGGAGGTTTTGACTCCGCAGGAAGCCTACCGCCGGACCATTCAATCGGTGTTTCTCTCGGTTTGGGACAAGCCTGCCGGAATGGACGACTCCAGCTTTTCCGCCGACGTGGAAATGACCCTGGACCCCTCGGGTCGGATCCAGCAAGCCCGGTTCGTTCGCGGTTCCGGGGATCCCAAATGGGATGACACCGTCAAGGCAGCCCTGATCAAAATCAAGGAGATCGGAACGCCGCCGCCCGACAAATTCCCGGCAAATTTCTCCGTCCGCTTCGACGCCTACGTCGACTCCACCCCCGTCCAATGAATCGATGAGCGACGTTCCCCAGGGCAAGGGCAAGGGCCAGCGCAAGCGGTTGTCGCGTTCCAAGCACGGAACGCTTCACGAACTGAACATCACACCCCTGTTGGATCTGGTCATGGTCCTTCTGGTGATCTTCATGATCAC
>CAIPFS010000548.1 GCA_903864375.1 uncultured Verrucomicrobiota bacterium | reverse complement strand
GCTTCGCAAAGATGCACCTGTCTCTTCCATTTCCATGAACGTGTCTCCAGCACCGTCGGCCAATATCTCCTCGCTCTCCCAGGAATCCCGGGTATTTCCTCCTTCCAAGGAGTTTTCCGGGGCAGCCCGGATCAAGTCCCTGGCCCAGTATCGCAAACTCTGGTCGGCGTCCGTTCATGAGCCGGAGGCTTTTTGGGGCAAAGTGGCGGGTGAACAACTCCAATGGTTCACACCGTTCAATAAAGTCCTCCAGTGGAAGGTCCCCAACGCCAAGTGGTTTATTGGCGGCAAACTCAATGTCTCTGCGAACTGCCTGGACAAATGGCTGGGAACCGCCACCGCCAACAAGGCGGCCCTCATTTGGGAAGGGGAACCCGCATCGGATGGTCGTCCAGGTGAGGAACGGGTCCTGACCTATCAACAACTCCATCGTGAGGTGTGCCGGTTTGCCAATGTCCTCAAGCGGAACGGCGTCAAGAAAGGGGACCGGGTCATCCTCTATCTGCCGATGATCCCCGAGGCCGCCATTGCCATGCTGGCGTGTACCCGCATCGGAGCCATTCACAGCGTTGTCTTTGGTGGATTCAGCGCCCAGTCCGTGGCGGACCGCATTGCCGATTGTGGGG
Source organism: uncultured Verrucomicrobiota bacterium (assembly GCA_903864375.1). Classification (GTDB taxonomy): domain Bacteria; phylum Verrucomicrobiota; class Verrucomicrobiia; order Limisphaerales; family UBA9464; genus CAILNN01. The sequence continues at coordinate 2,472 of CAIPFS010000548.1, read as the reverse complement.
CGAAACTGGTGATCACTGCCGACGGGGGTTATCGGCGCGGCAGCGTCGTGCCGTTGAAGAAAAATGTCGATGAGGCCCTGACGATCGTCGGACCCGATGGAGAACGGCTCGCTCACACCATCGAAAAGGTCGTGGTCGTTCGTCGGACCGGCAACGAAGTTCACGTCACGGAAGGCCGCGACGTCTGGTGGCACCGGGAATTGGAATATGTGTCCGACGTCTGTCCTCCTGCCCGGATGGATTCGGAATCCCCCCTGTTTATCCTCTACACCAGCGGTTCCACCGGAAAGCCCAAGGGCATTCTGCACACCACCGCCGGATACCTGCTGGGGGCCAAGATGACCCACCAGTACATTTTTGATGTTCAGGAACCCGACGTGTACTGGTGCACCGCCGATATCGGTTGGGTGACGGGTCACAGCTATGTGGTCTATGGACCGCTGGCCAATGGCGCCACCAGCCTCATTTACGAGGGAGCACCCAATTTCCCGGAACCGGATCGCTTCTGGCGCATCATCGCCAAATATCGGGTCACCATCCTGTATACCGCTCCCACCGCCATCCGGGCCTTCATGAAGTGGGGCGATGAATGGGTCAAAAAGCACGATCTTCGTTCGCTCCGATTGTTGGGAACGGTGGGTGAACCGATCAATCCCGAGGCGTGGATGTGGTATCATCAGGTGGTCGGCGGCGGACGCTGTCCGATCGTCGATACCTGGTGGCAGACCGAGACGGGCGCCATCATGATCTCGCCTCTTCCCGGTGCCACCCCCACCAAGCCCGGTTCCGCCACGCTTCCGTTCTTTGGCATTCACCCGGAGGTGGTGGACGATCAGGGGAACCCGGTTCCGAAAGGCAGTGGCGGCAAATTGATCATTCGTCAACCGTGGCCTTCCATGCTGCGGGGACTCTGGGGAGATCCCAAACGCTTCAAGGAAACCTATTGGAGCGAAGTCAAAGGCGCCTACTTCACCGGTGACGGATGTCGCCAGGACAAGGACGGCTACTTCTGGATCGTCGGGCGAATCGATGACGTCCTCAATGTCGCCGGTCACCGCATCGGAACGGCGGAAGTGGAAAGCGCTCTCGTCAGCCATCCGAGCGTCGCCGAAGCCGCCGTGGTGGGACGTCCCGACCCCCTGAAGGGCCAGGCCCTCGTCTGCTTCGTGACCCTCAAGACGGGCGTCGTGGCCGCGCCGGACCTCCGGGACGAATTGCGCGCCCACGTCGGGAAGGAAATTGGTCCGGTGGCCAAACCCGATGATATCCGCTTTGCTGACGGCCTGCCGAAAACCCGATCCGGCAAGATCATGCGCCGACTCCTCAAGCAGGTGGCGTGTGGCGGGGAAATCAAAGGGGACACCACGACCCTGGAGGACCTGTCGGTGCTGGCAAAGCTGACCGCGGCCGAAGAATAGGGCGGGCTGACCCACCCAACGCGCGCCGGACACGCGGATATTTCTGTCTTCCAAATAGCAACTCTTCGCCCTCCCGGGCGCCTTCACACGAGGACCATTGAAATAAAGTGGTTCTCTGTGCTCTCTGCGCCCTCAGGGGTTCGACTCTCGCTCACTGTCCTGAGGATTAACCACAGAGATCCCAGAGAGCACAGAGAAAGAAGGATTAGGCGATGGGGTCGATGGGCACCGGTCCTGGCCGTCTGAGCCAAGCCCGTCACACGATTCGGGCTTGGTTATATCCATTCGGCCCCTGAGCGCCATGGGCGGGTCTGGACCGCCGCGGCTCGCCGGGAGGCTCGCCCTACCGGTGTTACTCTGATTCAATGGGTTGCAATTGAATCGTGTCGTTGGAAAGAAAAACTGATCTTCGGAAGGCTGGTAAGCTGCGCCCGGTCGACCGTGTGGAGGAAGGGTGGCCTCACGGAAGGTCATCGGACGCCCGAACGGAGGTTAGAACCACCGGGCCTCGTCGCTCAGCACCGGTGCGGGCCACGGCAGATCGAGCATCGTGCTACTGCCCTTGACCATATAAATGCCCGCATCGTCCTTCCCGTCCGGCCCCACGCTCCATAGGCGAAACCATCCATCGTCGTTGCGCGCGTAGTGCAACGGCTTACCGGAGGCCCTGTCCCAGGGGATCTGGTCAACGAAGGCAGGAGTCAAAGCATCCAGCGTGGATGGAAATTCTCCGTGAACGAGGTGATATCGTTCCAGACCGCTCGCCCGGCAGTGGCGCGAAGGTGGAGGCCGGATATTGTCGAGGCTGAAGCGCGCGGCGGGCCTGGTTCAGACGGCCTGCGGCCTGGCCCGGTGCCCATCCGAGCCATCACCTCATCTTTCTTTCTCTGCGTTCTCTGCGCACTCTGCGGTTCATCCTCTGGTCCGTGAGAGAGAAATCGACCACAGAGAGCTCAAAGAGCTCAGAGAACCACTCTATTTCAACGGCGTTCGCGTGAGTCGGCTGGGCGGGCGAAAGACTGTTATTTGGTGGGTAGGAATACCTGCGCTTCAT
>CAIPFS010000547.1 GCA_903864375.1 uncultured Verrucomicrobiota bacterium | reverse complement strand
GATTCCATCGTTCTTCGATTTTTTAGAAGCCGTCCCTAAATCCTGTCAGTTTCCAACCTCCGGTTTTCCCTCACGATTGCCCCTGTTCTCGTTCTATGTCGGACCCGAAATCTACCGAGCTGATGGAAAAGATTGTCAGCCTGAGCAAGCGTCGCGGCTTTATTTACCCGTCGTCGGAAGTCTACGGCGGTATCAATGGCTTTTGGGACTACGGTCCGCTTGGCGCTGAACTGAAGCGCAACGTCAAGGACCTCTGGTGGCGCTCCATGGTCCATTACCGGGACGACGTGGTCGGCCTCGAAGCCACCATCATCATGCACCCGCTGATCTGGAAGGCCTCCGGCCATCTCGACACCTTCAGCGACCCGATGAGCACCTGCCGTCAGTGCAAAAAGCTGGTTCGCTCCGACCAGGCTCGCGAAATGGTCGAGGATTCGGACTGGTTTCAGCAGTTGCAGCGATTTTACCAGCAGGCCACCCAGTCTGCTCCGATTTCCGTTTCCGCTGAATCACTGGAAAAACTCGCCCAGTCGACCCGCAAGCAGGCGCCCAGCCTGGCGCTGGTCCGCGCCCGCGAAGCCGTCACGACCCGACTCCTCGCCTCGGCGGCCAACGGCGGTCCCGATTGGGCCGATGAAACCCAGTTCATCCGTTCGGTCAGCACCGAAAACGCCACGACAGGTCTGACACATTTTCCGTGCCCGCATTGCGGCGGTGAACTGACTGAACCGCGGCCGTTCAACCTGATGTTCAAGACCCACTACGGGCCGGTGGAAAGCGATGACAACGTTTGCTACCTCCGACCCGAGACGGCACAGGCGATTTTTGTTCAATTCAAGAACGTCTTTGAAACCTCGCGACAGAAGCTTCCCTTCGGCATCGCCCAGGTGGGCAAGGCCTTCCGTAACGAGGTGACTCCCCGGAATTTCACCTTCCGCTCCCGTGAGTTTGAGCAGATGGAACTCGAGTTCTTCATCAAGCCCGATGAGGCCATTGCCGCACTGGCAGGTCACGTGGCGGTGGCAGCGGATGGAGCGTGGCAGGGAACGCCGCAGCCTGACTGGGGCTGGGAGGTCTGGCACAAGTATTGGGTGGAACAACGGGTCCGCTTTTACGAGAGCATCGGCCTGGCTCGCGAAGATTTTGTCGAGTACTGGCAAAAACCCGATGAACTGGCGCATTACGCCCGCGCGACGGTCGACATCCTTTTCCGGTTCCCTTTCGGAGTCCAGGAACTGGAGGGCATTGCCGCGCGGGGTGATTTTGACCTGACCCAACATCAAAAGTTTTCTGGAAAATCGACCGAAGTCTTTGATGAGGAGCTTCGTGCTGCCTGGGGTAAACTGGAGGAATCCACGCGGGCAACGCTGAAATCGAAGTATGAATCCTCCCTGCGGGATGCATTCCTCAAGAAGGGAGTGACGCCGGACGAAGCCGCCACTCAGGCTTCGGCCGCGTCCCAGCTGTATTTCGAGAAATTGTCCAAGGGACATTATGTCCCCCATGTGATTGAACCTTCGGCAGGGGCCGACCGTCTCATCCTTGCCTTGCTGTGCAAGGCCTACCATGAAGTCGTATCCACCGATGAAAAGGGAAAGACGGAAACCCGGGTCGTCCTCAAGTTCCATCCCCG
>CAIPFS010000546.1 GCA_903864375.1 uncultured Verrucomicrobiota bacterium | reverse complement strand
GCCAGCCAGCGAGGTCGCGGCGGCAAGAGTTCCCGTGCTCTTGAGGAAATCACGACGCGTGGTCGTGACAGGAATAATTTCGGGCATTCCAGAAGGTCAATCCGACCCCCGCCTCCTGTCAACCTCCGGAAGCAAAAACTCGAACACCCCGAAGGTCTCTGTCCTCCCCGTTACTTTGAAGAACCGGAGGTTGCCGAATGGACCGCAATACCCTCCCCCATCGCCCGCGCCAGCCGCTGTTGGGCCACGACCAAATCATGCTCCGCCTGGACGTAGGTGGTCCGGGCGTCCGTCAGGGCGGTCTGGGCACTCAGGACATCCAGTTGGGTGCCGGTTCCCGCCTCCGAACGCGCCACAGCCAACCGCAAGGCTTCCTGCCCCTGCTCAATGACCTTCCCCTGGGATTCCAATGTCTCCCGGGACTGTATCAGGGTCGAATGAGCCGTCCGAACCTCCTGCTCGACCCTTCGATAGAGGTCGTCGATATCGATGCGGGCCTTCTCCTGCGTCGCCTTTGCTGCTTTGACTTTCCCCTGGGTCAGTCCGAAATCCCAAATGCTCCAATTGGCCACCAATCCCACACTCCATCCATGGACTTCATCCTCCAGATTCGGATTTCCCCCGTTCGGCCCGTACACCCGGCTCGCCCAACCGTACCCCGCCTGGCCGCTGAGCTTTGGATAATAATCGGAACGGGCCTGGACAATGTCCTCGTGACGTAACCGTTCGGTGGTCCGCGCAGCCGCCAATTCCGGGCGTTGCTGGTAGGCCTTGGAAATGGACGTCGACAATTCGACGTCGTTGGTGGACGGAGCCAGTTTCCCCGAGATTTGCAACGGAATGTCTTCTCCCATTCCCGATGGAATGTCGTAGCCCAGCAGGGTCGCGAGATTGTTCTTGGCGATCCGGTAATCGTTCCGGGCCTTGATCAGGCGAGGTCGCGCATTGGCGAGTTCCACCGAGGCCCGCAGAACGTTGAACTGGGGGACGGTGCCCGCGTCGTACCGCCGCTGGGTGTCGGTCAGTTCCTTCTCCAGCAGATTGACCGACGCCTCCTGGGTCACGATCAATTCGGCATCCAGCAGGACATCGTCCACGGCGATTCGAACGTTGAGCAAGGTATCCGACACGAGGGACTCAAAATTCCGGAGCGCGGCGTCCTTGGTGAGCTTGGCCGCCCGCAACGAGGACCGCATCTTGCCGCCATCGATCAGGGTCTGAGTGATGGTCAAATCCGCACTCCAGGATTCATCGGTCCGGAAACTAAAACTGTTGCCGCCGCCGACGGTGATCTTTTCGATCTTGCCCCGGTCCAGTGCCCCATAATTGCCAGTCCCCGTGAATTTTGGGAGAGCGGCAGACCTCAATTGCATCGAGATCCCATAGGCCTCCTCGATGTCCTGGCGTCCCTTACGAATGGCCGGATTCTGCGCCAGCGCAGTGTCCAAGGCGTCACCCATCGTCAGGGGTGCAGCGGGCCAGACGGGTGAAGGGGTCACCGCGGCGGCAGCTGCGCCCGCCAGCGCCAGCAAGCCCATCGACATCACGAATTGGTTCATGCGAAAGAGAGTGTGAACTTCACTGACATTTTGTCAACAAAAGGTTCCGGTTCACGGATGTGTCGAAGCGGCGACGGCACCGGCCCTCTGGATGAAGACGTCCACCTGCTGACCGACATAGACGGGAAATTGCGGTTGATCGAATTCGTAGATAATCTGGAGCACTCGCGTATCCACACGCTCCAGGCTGTCGCCCGTCAGGCTGCGTTTAGGAACCACATACGGCTCTATCCGGACAAACCGAAGCGGCATCTTCAACCGGGAGTTACCCTTCAAAGAGGCCTCGGCCGGTTGATTCGCGGCAACCAGGACGGCGTTCTGTTCATCGACCTCCGCCCGCACCTGCAGGCGATCCACATCCCCGAGGAGCATCAACGGATCGGTCAGCGCCGCAGCCGGGGCGAATTCACCTTCGCGGACATTGACTTGAAGGAGCTTGCCATCGCGCGGTGCCCGGACCGTCAGAACCGAGGCCTCCACCCGGGCTTCCTGCAACTGGGCGCGAATGGTCTCGACCTGGGCACGGGTGGAAATCAGAAGGGCCTCCGCCCCCTTCAGGCCAAACTCGCGGCGGCGAAGCTCATCTTCAGTGGCAACCTTGTCCTTCTCGAGTCGTGCAATTCGCTTCAGTTGGTCCGCCAGATCGGCCACCTGATTTTCATCAATCCCCAACTGCGCTTCGGTGGCCGTCAGGGAGGCCTGCAGGCTCGCGATTCGGGCCAGTGTTTCACGGTCATCCAGCTGAAACAGCGGGTCCCCGGCCTTGACCGCGCCGCCGACCTTGACAAACACCCTGGTGACCAAAGCCGCCTTCGGAGAGGCCACGCGCACGTTCTCCCGGGAGGCCTCCACCAATCCGGTCGCGGCAACCATGTCGGAATACGGGGACCGCGCGGGTGCCGAGAGTGGGCCCGGATCCTTGGGCTTCTGACTCTGGGCCCGGACCAGGTAGAGCGACGCCAGAACTCCGGCGATCGCAACGTAAAATGAAATGCGTTTAAACAGGATGAACATACGGGAAACGATCGTTAGTGGGTCGATTGGACAAAGCGTTGGAGGGGTTCGCCATCGAGAACGGCCTTCACACGGCCATCCTCCATCTGGGTGATGCGGTCCGCATAACCATACACCCGCGGATCGTGGGTCACGATGACCACACAACGCCCGGGAGCCCGGGCTGCGGTGGTCAGGAGGTCCATGATTTGATGCCCGGTCTCGCTGTCGAGGGCACTGGTGGGCTCGTCGCAAATCACCAGGCGGGGCTCATGCACCAGGGCACGCGCGATGGCCACGCGCTGTTGCTGCCCGCCGGAAAGCTGGGTGGGGCGCTTGGTCTCCTTGCCCGCCAATCCCACCCGCTTTAATAACTCCGCCGCCTTCTCCTCGGAGATCCGTCGACCGGCCCCATTGAGCAGCAGCGGAACGCTGATGTTCTCAATCAGGTTCAGCGTGGGAATCAGATTAAATTGCTGAAAGATGAAACCAACGTTGCGGCGCCGGAAATCGGTGATGGCCGAACGCCTCATCCCGTCGAGACCGGTTCCAAAAACCTCCACCTTTCCTTCGTCCCAATCCAGGGTCCCCGCCACCACGCTCAGCAGCGTGGTCTTCCCGCATCCCGATGGCCCGACCACCAGGTGCAGCTCCCCCTGCCGCGCTGAAAAGCTTGCTCCCTTGAGGGCGACAGTTCGGGCATCGCCCACCCCAAAGGCCTTGACGACGGACCGCGCATCGATAGCCAGTTCCGACATCGAGCCATTCGAGGGGGACTGTTTGATTTCAGTGTTCATGAGCTTATCCCCGGAAGACAACGGCGGGTTCGAGTCGCGCCACCTTTAAAATCCCAAAGAGGGCCGCCAGGCTGCAAATCACAAGAATGGAAAACAGGGTCCCCACCAGGGTTTCAATGCTGATGAGGAAGGGCGGCTGCCCGATGGGACGGACCATGAACCCGAACACGGCGGTCAAACCCACCCCCATTCCGTAACCAATCAATCCGACGGTCATGGCTTGAACGAACAGCATCGCCGAGATAAGCCCATTGCCGGCCCCCATCGCCTTGAGCGCGCCCAGGTGCTTCAAATTCTCCAGAACAAACGAATAAAAGGTCTGCCCGGCCACAGCCACACCCACCACAAACCCCAGGATGATCGTGGTCAGAAAGCTGACCGGGATGCCGGTGTTCTTCCAGACCCAGTCCACGGTCGCCTTTTCAAACTCCGGCACGGTGTAGGCCCGCAAGCCCGTCTCATCCGAAATCTGCTGCGCCACCTCGACCGCCGTGTGCCCCTCCTTCGGTTCCGCCAGGATCATGGACAACATCTTCCGCTGACGCGGCGCATACTGGAGCGCTTGGTCGTAACTGGTGAAAACGTAGGGATAACCGAAGAAGTGAGGCTCGGTCTTGCAGATGCCCACCACCCGGGCCTCCCGGTCATTGATTTCAAAGGTATCCCCAATCTGGAGTGGTCGACCCAATCCCGCAGCCAGACGCTTCGAGGCGAGAACATCGACCACCACATTGTTGGCTATTCGCAATCGTTCCAAACCTTCGTCGCCGCCCTCCACCATGACCGTGGGGCGTCCCTTCAGGGTGCCGGCATGCAACCCGATCAATTGGATCTGCTTGTCGGAGCCATCCGCGGCCCGGGCCTTCAAAACGCCCTGAAATAGAGGGACGGCATAATCCACGGTGGAGACGCTGCGCACCCGGTTGACGTCGGTGTCCCGCAGGGCCTTGGTTTCATTCACCTGTTCCACCCGGTGCTCAACCACCCAGATGGACGCGCGCATGTTGCGCATATGACTGGTCGTCCAGGAAACCAGTCCGGTAAAGACAGCCATCTGCTGGGTCATCAGCAGGGCGGAAAAGGTCAGACCGCCCACCAGCATGATGTACTTGGCGCGATCTCCCAGAAGCATTTTCAAGGCAAGGCGGAGCATGATTCAGGTGGGGGTGTTGGGATTGCAGAACGGCGGTGGTGACGCGGAATCCGCAGGAGCGGACGCCCCTCCGGATTGAGCCTCCCTCCGGGCTCGAAGCCCGGCGGTTGCTGCCAGGGTGAAGTCGGTGATGTGGCGGACATGCGCTTCGAAGTCGTCCCTCCGGGGCATCAGTGTCTCGTCGAGAAAATGAACCACCGAGCTGCAATGTTTGTAGAACAGGATTTGTCCGACCACACTCATGGTGGCTCGCGAGAGTTCGTCCCGAGCAAAGCCCGGCCCCAGCAGGTCACTCATCAGGCCCCCCAGCCATCGGGCCTCCGGACGAATATGAACCTCCACCACGCGGCTGAGCGCCGGTGTCGGTTCAATCATCTCCCGGTTGAGAATCTGGCCCAGCGGAAATTCCCGATCCAGGGCCAGCACACGGCGGAACATCCATCGGACATACGCTTCCAGTCGAATCGCCGGCGGAACTGACGAGTCCATGGCCAGGTGCGACTCTGGGTTCCTGTGATCGTTCCGGCATGCCGTCAGCACCGCCTCATAAAGACCTTCCTTGTCCCCGAAATGATAGTTTACCGCCGCCACATTCGCCCCCGCCCGCTGGCAGATTTCACGGATCGTCGCCTCCCGAAACCCCTTCTCGGCAAAGACATCCGTGGCCGCATCGAGGAGATGCCGACGCGTGTCGGTCAAAGGTCCTCCGGCCAACGCATCTGGTGTGGTCAAACTCACTGCAAAAGGGATTAAACCGGGAAGGACAAAAAGTCAAACGACAGTTTAAAACAGCGGTTTACATTCTCGCAGGAGGCTCGGTACTGACCAACGATCCATCCCGATCTTTAACCAGCGCCGGCCGCGGCTCGATCCAGCCACCATTTGAGCCAGGAATGTCCGGTCATCACCCAGATCGTCGCCGCAATGGCGATGAAGGGGCCATACGGAAGTCGGGCCTGCCAGTCCCGCCGTCCAACGGCGATCAAACCCAATCCAACGACACTCCCCAGAAGGGCGCTTCCCATGAGGGAAAACACCGTGGCTTCCCACCCGAGAAACGCACCGATGGCCGCCATCAATTTTACATCCCCCAATCCCATGGCCTCGCGGGGAACCGTCATCAACCCGGTGGTCACCGCCATCCAGGGTTCCTCCTCGGCATTCAGGGTCTCGGTTCCGATGTGCAGACGGGGTGGATTTCGCTGCAACTCCAGTCGAACGGGCTGGTCCACATAGGAGCGGGTTGACAACTCGACCCGTTCGCCCTGACAGATGATGGCATCGGTTGGTCGGTAAAACAGCTCTTCGTACGGAATGGTGCTCTCGGGCAGAACCAGTGCCG
>CAIPFS010000545.1 GCA_903864375.1 uncultured Verrucomicrobiota bacterium | reverse complement strand
GGTGGCTGTGGAAACAGGTCGGAAAACCGTGGGACGAGGTCTTCAAGGCGGCCGGCTCCATACCCACCTTCAAACCGGCCCATGGGAATCGGCAGGCCGTGCTCAATGAAGTGCACACGCAGACATACATGAGGGACGGTGAGGTCTGGGCGGTTCTCCCTGATGGGGGCCATATCCGGTCAGGCCTTGGCTTCTTGGTTGATCCAGCAACTGGACGACTGACTCACCACCCGTGACATTTGGACCAAGCTGATGGCCAGTGGTCTGGATTCTGACCATCGGCGATTTGCCTGCGAAAAGCCGTGTCATTGGTTTATCGCCGGGTGGTAGAAGTGCCGGTGAATCCGCCATTTCCACTCGGCCAAGTTGTCGCCACCCCAGCCGCCCTCAAGCTCGTGCCGCCAGAGGTGCTCCTGCAGTGGCTCCATCGCCACCAGACTGGGGATTGGGGAGCTGTTGGCCCGGAGGACTGGGCTGCCAACGATCGTGCCCTCACCGATGGGGACCGGCTACTGTCCTCCTACCTGACGGAAGGTGGTATCAAGGTCTGGATCATCACCGAGTGGGACAGGTCGGCCACCACGGTGTTGCTGCCGGAGGAGTATTGACCGTATGCGCCTGAGGCAGAACGGCTATCGGCTAAATCAGGCCGTGGTAAAGTGGGGTGGTGTCGGCCAGAGCGATCGTTTTGGTGGCGGAAGGACTCCACTTGGCGACGTGTGTTATGGAAGCTGAGCAGGGAGTAACCAACATCGATAACTCACCCGTTTACGGGAAAACCGCAGCTTCTAAAAGCGATTTCGCAAGGAAACATCGCCCTTGCTTCTTCCGGCGTGTTGGGGCTGGTTCAAGACCGCCTTGTCAGTGGTAATTCCTCATTGCTTTGAAAGTGGGAAACCAACTCACCTTCCTGTTGGGCAGCGATAGATTCAAGGCAGCCACCAACTGCCTGAGCAACGCATGGTACCACCATGTTTCCTATCAGCACATACTGCTTGGTGATTCCAGCTCCACTCCCCGCGAGGCCCGCTGCAAGCGCAGTCGGCTCCTTGTCGAACAATAGAAGCGCCCGCTCGGGGGTTAATCTGAAAATCAGGGAACCATCTTGCTTTCTGGACCAGTTGGCAAATTTAAGAACCTCACGCTCTTGGCTTGGACCCTTAATTTTGGAAATGGGAACGCAGAAAGTTGGGCCTGCGCCAATATTGGTTCCGATACAATGAGAAACCGGCAGGACTTTGCTGTAAGGCCTAGTTGTGCCCGAGTGTCCCCAGAAGCGCACCGATCTGACAGCTTCTTGCTCATCCAGGCCAGGACAACAAATCTCACCCAACGACATGTGATAGGAGCCCGATGAACAATGTTCGATTTCTGTAGTGATGAATCTATCTCTGAAAGCTTGACCGTATCTTGAGAAAGGCATCGACTTTCCTACCAATGAGCGACCAACCCGGGGCTCTGTTTCTTCAAGAATTTGGCTTAGCACACCTTCTCTTGCTGTGCCGATAAGCTTGCATGAACTGCTGAACAAGGAGTGAAAGAACACGCTTCCTACACCGGGGGCCATACTTTGGATGTTAGATCGCCAAAATGGGTTGCTTTTGGAATTGGAAGAAACGCGCGTCGCAAGGATAAACAATCGTTGTCGGTCTTGAGGAATTTGATATGAAAGGGAATTTATAACACACCACTCGGCGTAGTATCCGGCATCGGTCAGCGCTTTGAGAACCGACGCCATCGAGTGTCCTCCACGGTTGGACAGCATTCCTCTCACGTTTTCAAAAAGGACAAAGCGAGGGTTGGTCTTCAGCAGAAATCCCTCAATGAAGCTGAAGACATTCCCTTTGCGATGATTGAAACCGAGTCGGTTGCCAGAGGAACTGAATGGTTGGCAGGGAAAACCTGCCACCAACACATCGTAAGAAGGTATGGTGGCAGCGCCTATATCCTCAACATCCATTTCATTGCAATCGCCGAATGCTCGCCTGTGGCCGGCGGCTGCTGAAGAATCAGCGTCGCACGCAAATAGGCAGCGCCATCCTAGGCGTTGAAGTCCTAGTCGCGTGCCTCCCAAACCTGCACACAATTCGATATAGCTAAGCATTATTTTATTACACTACGGGTTGGCCTTATGGCATTTATTGCATCGAAGCTGACAGGCGGACGGTCTGCGATCACCGTGTAAATATTCCTCCAGCACTTTGGGGCAAATGTTTGAAGAATCGACAACCTCTCGCACCGTCCCGCTCCTGTGCAGAGGGAAGACTACAAAAGTGTGCTGGGGTGGATGATCATCGACGGAAACAGAGGTGTAGGCCAATTGAAAGCCGGACTCTACTGCTTTACGTAGGTTTATTGCGGGGGTTGTTTTGTCACAAGAGAATAAGACTGACGCACCAAACTTCCGAAGTTCGATCGCAACAGGGAGATTGCGCGAGAACCCCCATAAGATAACACCTCTTGCGTGAATCTCTGCCAAAGCAGGGATATGTTCCAGTGTTACTTCCCCACTGCCGCTGAACCGCAGGTTGGGGTATGGCAATTCCTTATTCCTTCCGCACGCATTCACTTCGCTAACAACCTTTTCAGCAAACTCGGATGGTATTCTTCTAGCAGCGACATCAACGAGCGCGACTTTCGAATTATGTTGGGACAATGACTGAAAACCCTGAAAAGTATAACACCAGGAACATGGCCGCCCCGAGCGCCAGCACCAGAAACCACTCGATTGGCGGAAGATGCAGCAATATAGCGGCCTCCGCCGGCTGGAAAACCAGCGCCAGCAGCGAAAGGAAACTCACCCCGGCCC
>CAIPFS010000544.1 GCA_903864375.1 uncultured Verrucomicrobiota bacterium | reverse complement strand
TTTTCCAGGGCCGCCTCGGCGACTGCGGCCTGCTGGATCAGGAGCCCCTTCTGAGGGCCGTAAATTCTCGTGCAGCCATTGAGGCCCAGCAGCGGATTCTCCACATCCACGCCGACAATGAAATCGACCCCTTGAATCGGATCGGTTGGCGGAATCCAACGCGCCAGTTTGTTGAGCTTCGGCCACTTTTCAATCGGGCGTTCCTGATCGTCCAGGAATTGCCAGCCCAGGTTGGCTGCCATTCCAAAACCCCCGTCGTTGGTGGCACTTCCACCAATTCCGATGAGGATCGTCCGGGCACCGGCGGCGACCGCCGCCTTGATCACCATCCCCAGCCCCCGGGTATCGAGCTCGAAGGGATGGAATCGCCCCTGTGGCAGCATCGCGAGCCCAATCACTTGGGCCGACTCGATGATGGCCGTGGCGGAGTCGGCATGCCACCACCAGCGGGCGGCCACTTCCCGATGCGCGGCATCAACGGTTGCGGCAATCTGTTCCGTGGCATCGATCATGGAAGCCATCAGTTCACCGAAGCCCTCGCCACCGTCGCTGATCGGGAGCATCTGCATGTCATCCTGCGGGCGGGAGGCCCACCACCCATTGACTATGGCCCCAGCCGCCTGCTGGGCGCTCAGAGTTCCTTTGAATTTATCGGGTGCAACAAGAACGTGAAGGGCCATGCGTCCCCATTGATCGGTCCCCGGAGCCGATTGCCAAGGGGATAATCAACGTCGGGTCGGCGGTCCGTTGAAATTTTGAAGGACCGTTGCCTGTCCATTTGCCGTCGCGTCGCCGGGATGGCACCCTCGGTCCCGATGAACTATCGCCGCTTTGGCCGGACAGAGCTCGCCATGCCCGTGTTTTCGTGTGGAGGCATGCGTTACCAGCATCAATGGCAGGACATCCCCTGGTCCGAGGTTCCTCCCGCCGGACAGGCCAATCTGGAAGCAACCATCCATCGGTCGGTTGAACTCGGGATCAACCACATCGAAACCGCCCGCGGTTACGGTTCATCCGAGATGCAGCTGGGCCCCGTCCTCCGCCAGTTCCCGAGGGAAAAATTGATTGTCCAGACCAAGGTGATGCCCAAGGCCACCGCCGGGGAGTTCCTCCAGACGTTCGAAACGTCGATGAAGTATCTCGGTCTGGACCATGTCGAACTTCTTTCCATCCATGGCATCAACCATGCCGAGCATCTGGAGTGGGCTCTACGCCCGGGCGGTTGCGTGGATGCCGCCGAAAAGCTTCGTGCCGAGGGTCGCTGCCGGTTCGTCGGCTTCAGCACCCATGCCACACCCGAGGTCATCCTCGCCGCCATCCGGTCCAACCGGTTCGATTACGTCAACCTGCACTGGTATTTCGTCAACGATCTGAATTGGTCCTGCGTCCAGGAGGCCGCACGGCTCGACATGGGCGTGTTCATCATCAGTCCCAACGACAAGGGCGGCCACCTCTACCGTCCCCTGCCCAAGATGCGATCCCTGTGCGCTCCGCTCACCCCGATGCAATTCAACGACCTCTACTGCCTGGCCCGCCCCGAGGTCCACACCCTGAGTCTGGGAGCCGCCCGGCCCAGCGACTTTGATGAACACATTGCAGCCCTTGAATTTTACAATCGGGCCGCAGAAGTCGTTGCCCCCATCGAAGTCCGGCTCCGGGCTGAAATGGAAAAAGTTCTGGGGGCTGATTGGTGCCAACGCTGGGCCGAAGGCCTTCCCGAGTACCACGGCATTCCGGGGGAAATCAACGTCCTGGAGATTCTGCGCCTCTGGACTTATGGCAAACCGCTGGAACTCGTCGATTGGGGCAAGGCCCGGTACAATCTGTTGGGCAGCGGGGACCACTGGTTTCCAGGGAACCACATGGCGCACGCGGCTCAGAAAAATCTGGAGGCTGTCCTCAAGTCGAGTCCCTTTGCCGCCCGGTTGCCCGAAATCCTGGAGGAGGCCCACGGGATGTTCTTCGATGCCCCGGTGAAGCGCCTGAGTCAGAGCTAGAGACGTGTGACCGAAGGGAACTTCTGCGGCGGCACCCTACTGGACCTTTAGCGCCACCCCTCGCAGCCAGTCCTTCAAAAGTTTGGACTCCACGGCTAGTGGCTGATTGCGGGAGGTATCTCCAAAGGTCAGGTCACTGAAGGTGCTCAGTTGAACATGGTCCGCTTGGTTCACCGTCGTGCCTCCCTTGGGAACACTGAGGGTATAGTCCAACTCCAGGCGGGCGGGATAAGCGCTGGAAATGATCCGCAGGTCGTTTCCGCGTCCAGGTGGGATCCATCCCGCCAGATCAATTTCCGTGAACTTGATGGTGAGGGTGGAGCCTGTCGGCAGGCGGCGGGCTTGCTGCTCCAGCACCCGGGTGAAGGTGGACTCGATGACGTCCAGACTGTCGCCCGGGGTACGCCCGGAAAGTCGGATATCAGCGTAGGCATCCGGAGCAAGATAGTCCGTTGTCAGTTGCGCTCCGGACGTTTCGGTCGAGGCATGGGAAGACGATGAGCTGGTCGATGAGGTGATGCAGCCCCCACACCCGAGGGCCAGAGCTGCCAGCGCGCCCCAAGCAAGGGCGGACCGTTGGGAAGTGAGGGGGAAAGTCGCCTTGGTCATCGCAGAATGCTTGAACTTGACGCGAGATTGTCATCTGGCAAGGCAGGGTTGGGATTGCCTTGGATGGGTCGACCGTGGCGGGATAGGGGATGATTTTCCGGTTTCTTCCACGGTCGTCCGCCGTCGGCCTTGCCTTCGGTGTGGCCCTCGCCTTCGCCCTCACTCCCCGTGCGGCTGAGACAAGCCCGCCGGGCACCGCCGTCCCCCTTCCCGATCCGGTCCCCCTGACCCGCGCCCACGCTCATAACGACTACGAACACCGGCGTCCCCTCCTGGACGCCCTGGATTGCGGCTTTTGTTCAGTGGAAGCCGATATCTTCCTGGTCGACGGGGAGCTTCTGGTGGCGCATTCGCGGTTGGGTCTTAAAAAAGAACGCACGTTGGATCGCCTGTACCTTGAGCCGCTGGCGGAACGCGTGAAGGCAAACGGTGGGAGTGTCTATGCCCGTCGCGCCCCCTTCACCCTCCTCATCGACATCAAGGAGAACGGGGCCGCCATTTATCCGGTTCTGAAGGAGAAATTGCACCGCTTCGCCCCCATCTGTACCCGTTACACGGGAACCAATGTCATTGCCGGGGCCATTACCGTGGTCCTGTCCGGCGATCGTCCGGTTGAACTGGTCAAGGCCGATGGCGACCGCGATTGCGCACTGGACGGCCCCATCGAGGCATTGGACCAGAATTGGCCGGTCACGCTCGCTCCGCTGGTGAGTGCTTCATGGGAATCTCTTTTTGAGTGGCGTGGGAAGGGGCTGTTTCCAAAGGATCAGCAGGAGCGGTTG
Source organism: uncultured Verrucomicrobiota bacterium (assembly GCA_903864375.1). Lineage (GTDB taxonomy): Bacteria > Verrucomicrobiota > Verrucomicrobiia > Limisphaerales > UBA9464 > CAILNN01. Next base: position 18,638 of record CAIPFS010000544.1, on the reverse strand, counting down.
CATCACCTGATCCAACAATCCCGCCAACAGGGCCGTCGCCTCCGGTTCTGGGCGGTTCCAGACCGTCCTGAATTGTGGAACGTCGTCTACTGGTCGGGTGTGGACCTGGTGAACACGGACCGGCTGCCTCAATTGCGCGATTTCCTGCTGCAAGCCAATGCCGGAGGCAAATGAGCCTCCCGGCGGTTCTTGCCGGAATGCGAACGCCCGGTCTAAATGATGCTTTCGATGGATGCGCTTTTGTCTCCCTATCACCAGGCGTTGCGGTCGGCGGTTGGCTGGTTGGAGCTGGGGCTTCCGGCGGAGGGTCTGTCGGAGCTGTCGGTTTTACCGGAGGAACTTCTGATCCATCCCCTGGTGCTGGGGCTTCGGTGGTCGCTCCATTCGAAACAGCAGGCGTGGACGAAAGCTCTGGCTGTGGCAAGAACCTGGGTTCAGAACGCTCCGGATGAAGCGGCCGCCTGGGTCAGTCGCTCCTATGCGGCCCGGCGTTGCCCGGGTGGAGGACTGACCGAGGCGTTGACCTTGCTCGAGCCCGCCGGGCACCTCTTTCCGGAGGAGACCGCCATACCGTTCAACCTCGCCTGCTACCAGGCGCAGTTGGGAAATCTGGACGAGGCACGCCGGTGGTGGGCAGTCGCCCTGAGCCGGGGGGATGCCCGGGAACTCCACCAGCGGGCCCTCTCCGATCCGGACCTGGAACCCCTTTGGTCCGAACTTCGGGCAAAGCCGGCTCCTTCAAAATGAGGTCCTCCCGGGGCAGTGCCCCGCGATAATTCCAATCTGGCGCTTCCCTTGAGCCATTTCCTCCCGGTAAATTCCCCGGGTGAAGCATTCCGGTCGGGCGGCAAAGGCCGCCACCCTCATCCTTGCCAAGACCATTGGCCCTGCCCTCCTGGTGGCCGTCGCCTTCTGGCTGCTGCTGCCTGGCCTGCACTGGGTTCCAACAGTTCTGGCCGGGCTCGCCGTCGTGTTTACTGGATTCGTGCTGTGGTTCTTTCGGGATCCCGAGCCGCAGGTTCCATCGGACGCCCGGTTGGTGGTCGCTCCCGCCCACGGAAAGGTGGACGTCATCGATCAGGTGCCCTGGCCCAATGATCCCAGCCAGAAATGCCAGCGCATCTCCATCTTCCTCTCCGTCTTCGATATCCACGTTCAACAGGCCCCGGTGGCCGGGCGTGTCGATCTGGTCCGCCATACGCCCGGTCTCTTCCTCAATGCCCTGAAGACGGAAAGTGCGGCTCATAACGAAAATGTCCTGATTTGCCTGACCGCCAGTGACCCGGAGGGAACCCCGATTGCCCTCCGTCTCATTGCCGGCCTGATCGCGCGCCGCATCCTGCCTTGGGCCGTGTCGGGCGAAACCGTCGCCCGCGGTGAACGCATTTCCTTGATTCAATTCGGTTCCCGGGTTGACCTCTATCTCCCGTTGAACGCCGCTCTCCAGATTCAGGTCGGAACCCGGGTGATCGGAGGCCAGACCGTGGTCGCCCGCCTTTGAGATGAAGTCCGAGTCCGCCCATCGTCCCGTCGCCTCCCTCTCAGGAGACCCGCGCCTGCGGATTTACCTGCTCCCCAACCTCCTGACCGCGGCCAATCTGTTCTGCGGCTTCCTGGCCCTGACGCGCATCGTGGAAGCGGATCTTTCGGACTCGAGCTACACCGCGATCAAGGAGTCGCTGTTCTACATTTTTCTCGCCTGCATTTGTGATTTGCTCGACGGGCGGGTGGCGCGCATGGGAGGCATGGAGAGTCCTTTCGGCCGGGAATTTGATTCTCTGGCCGACATTGTCAGTTTCGGCGTTGCACCGGCTTTTCTGGTGCATCGGGTGGTGCTTCGAGAAGTGTTTCGGAGTCATCCGGAGGTCGGCTGGTTCATCGCCTCCGTCTATGTCATCTGCGGGGCATTTCGGTTGGCTCGTTTCAACTGCCTGGCGTCACTCCCCGGGCCAGGGGGGGGCGGCAAGTATTTTGTCGGATTCCCCATCCCGGCGGCGGCGGCGATGGTGGCATCCCTCACGCTGTTTCTCATCGAATGGTATCGGACCGAGTTGCCCTTGACCGTGCTGCGCTTCTGTCTGCCCGCCATTCTGGTGTTCCTCTCCGGAATGATGGTCAGCGAGGTGAAGTATCCCACCTTCAAGAGCATCGGCTGGCGCACCCAGCATCCCTTCGTCAAGACCCTGGTGATTGTTGTCGTCGTGGGCCTGTTTTTTCTCCTGTGGCGCAACATCCTCCCCTTCATTTCACCGCTGATTTTCACGGCTTACCTGCTCTACGGATTCGTTCGCCCCAGCATCTCCCGGAAAGTGCAGCGCGAGATTGAAGCCGACGACGAACCCGACGATGAAGATGGATCCGGGGCAACCGTCACGCTGTCCCTGCCGCCAGGCGGTTCCGAACCACGCTAATGGTGGGCTGGATTGACATGCTGGAGGCCTCCATCTGGGGGCTGTTGGCGGGTCTCATCACCTCGGCCCTGGGGGGACCGATCAATGTGACCGTGATCAATGAGGCGGCGAAGCACGGGTTCCGCCGATCCCTCCTGATCACCCTGGGCGCGGTCCTGATGGAATCGACCTATTGCACCATCGCGTTCGCCGGGTTCTCGGGATTCCTCGAGCACCGGGTGGTTCAGGCGGCGATGGAGTTGATCAGCTTCTTTCTCGTTCTCTGGCTCGGATTTCAATACCTGCGGGTGGGTCCGGTCCACCTGGACAATTCGGTCGAAGAGTTCGTCGAGCGAAAGCTCCATCCCAGCAGCGGATTCTGGACCGGATTCATCCGGGTACTTGGAAATCCGGGCGTTCTGCTCTTGTGGATTGGGATCACCGGCTCGTTGATCGCCCATCATGCCCTGGAACCGGTTTGGATTTGCAAGGGGCTCTTCTGTGCCGGAGTTGCCGTGGCCAGTTTTGTCTGGTTTGCCGTGCTCGCTTGGGGAATCTCCCATGGCCAGGGCAGTGGCCGGTTTTCCCCTCATTCGCTCCGACGCCTGTCCCAGTTCAGTGGTGTTGCTCTTCTCGTCACCGCCGCAATCATCGGAGTCCGACTCGTCCTGCTCCTTTCAAAGCGCTAGCCGCTCTGATGTTCACTGAACGTTGGCTTCGAAACCAGACCTCCATCTGGTTACCGGACGCAAGTCCCTCTGAAGGAGGGACATCCAACGGAGGTACGCGCTCCTGCAAGTCCCCAATCCATGCAGGGATCATCACCACTCCCGGTCTAAATGCACCTGGGTGATGCTCCTGCCGATTCTGGGCGCTCCCAATCACGCCGATTCCGTACGGGCGAAGCTCATGGGCCGTCCGCAGGACTGGATTTCGGATTGGACCCGGTTTGAACTTCCCGTCATTTTCACCGAATGCCTCGTCGTTCCGCTTCCTCTTCCACCTCCCTTGAGCGCGCCTGGTCGTCCACCGTCGTGGACGGTCCGGAGCGCGCCGCCAGCCGGGCCATGCTTCATGCGGTGGGCTTCGCTCGTGAAGATTTTGCCAAATCCCAGGTGGGAATTGCCTCCACCTGGAGTCAGGTGACCCCCTGCAACATCCATCTCGACCAATTGGCAGTGAGCGTTGCGCTCGGGGTTCACGCTGCCGGAGCCAAGCCCTTGGTGTTCAACACCATCACCGTCAGCGATGGGATTTCGATGGGCAGCGAGGGAATGAAGTACTCGCTGGTCAGCCGGGAAGTCATCGCCGATTCCATCGAAACCGTGGTCGGTTGCGAAGGTCTGGACGGCGTTGTCGCCGTGGGCGGTTGCGACAAAAACATGCCGGGCTGCCTGATCGCGCTGGCCCGCTTGAACCGGCCGGCCGTGTTTGTCTACGGTGGCACCATTCTTCCCGGGGATTTTCACGGAAAGCCGGTCGACGTGGTCAGTGTGTTTGAAGCCGTCGGGCAGCATGCCGCCGGAAAAATCAGCGATGAACAACTGGCCGGGCTCGAGGCGGTGGCCATCCCGGGCGCAGGTTCCTGTGGCGGAATGTACACGGCCAATACCATGGCCAGCGCCATCGAGGCCCTCGGCATGAGCCTCCCCAATTCCTCGGCCCAGGCGGCGGTGTCCAAGGAAAAGACGGTGGATTGCGAAGCCGCCGGTCAGGCCGTGGTCGAGTTGATCCGGAAGGGCATTCGTCCCAGGGATATCATGACGCGGAAGGCATTCGAAAACGCCATCACCGTGGTCATTGCCCTCGGCGGTTCCACCAACGCCGTTCTGCACCTGCTGGCAATGGCTCATGCGGCAGATGTGAAATTGTCCATCGACGATTTCACCCGGATTGGACGGAAGGTGCCGGTCCTCGCGGATCTCAAGCCCAGTGGCAGGTATGTCATGGCCGAACTGGTCCGCATCGGCGGCACGGTCCCGTTGATGAAGATGCTGCTGGATCAGGGACTCCTGCATGGGGACTGTCTCACGGTCACGGGGCGGACCATGGCCCAGAATCTTAAGAACGCGCCGTCCTATCCCAAAGGCCAGGATGTCGTCCGCGGCTTCGACAACCCAATCAAGAAGAACAGTCACCTCGTGGTGCTCTACGGGAATCTGGCTCCCGGCGGGGCCGTGGCCAAAATTAGCGGGAAAGAGGGGCTGGTTTTCCGGGGCAAGGCCATCTGTTACAACAGTGAGGAGGCAGCACTTCAGGCCATTCTGAAGGGAACCGTCAAGGCCGGACACGTTGTGGTCATTCGCTACGAGGGACCCAAGGGGGGGCCCGGCATGCGGGAGATGCTTTCCCCGACATCGGCCATCATGGGACGCGGTCTTGGAAAGGAAGTGGCCCTGATCACCGACGGACGCTTCAGTGGGGGCAGTCACGGATTTGTCATCGGACATGTCACTCCAGAGGCCTACGACGGTGGTCCCCTGGCGGTGGTCAAGAACGGCGACGCAATCACCATTGATGCTGATACGCGGCAGATCACGGTGGAATTGAGCGCCACCGAGCTTAAAAAACGGCTGAAGGCCTGGAAGCAACCGCGTCCCCGTTATACCCGGGGTGTCCTGGCGAAGTATGCCCGAACCGTCAGTACCGCCTCACTGGGCGCGGTGACGGACCTATCTTAATCCGTTCCCCGGACGGAGTTCCGGTCCAACATCCAGCCATGCAAACACAATCGTGGGGTCAGACAGGGTGGACCGTCAGCCGACTCGCCTACGGCGGTTGGCGATTGGACGGTCCGGAAGGTCATCCGCTCAACGACGGCGGGGTGGTGGGGGTGAGGGCCGTTCTGAGTGCCGCGGACGCCGGATACACGGTCTTCGACCTGGCCGACATCTATGGCGGGGGGGAAAGTGAGCGCATTTTCGGGCTTGCCCTGCGCGCGCGTCCCGGTCTGCGGGACCAGGTGCGGGTGGTGAGTAAATGCAGCATCCGACGGTCGGGCGATCCGGGTCCGACCGCTCCCTATCGATACGATGCCAGCGCCGACTACATTGTCCGGAGCGTGGAAGGATCCCTGGCCCGCATGGGCATTTCGGAGTTGGACGTCCTGTTGCTCCATCGGCCCGATTACCTGCTGGACCCGGATGAGGTTGCCCGGGCCTTTGAGCAACTCCGCCAGGCCGGCAAAGTCCGGGAGTTCGGGGTCAGCAATTTCCGTCCGGGGCAATGGACGGCCTTGCAACGGGCCTGTTCCCGGCCACTGGTGACCCATCAGGTCCAAATCAGCCTGGCTCATCGGGAGAGTCTGGAGGATGGAGTCCTGGATCAATGCCTCGCGGAACGAATCACCCCCATGGCCTGGAGTCCGTTGGCCCGGGGTGAGCTGTTGTTGGACGAAGTTCCGGGCGCTCCCAAGCTTCGCCCCGTTTTGAACGCGGTGGCGGATGAACTTGGAGTCACCCCTGCCATCGTGGCCCTCGCCTGGCTGCTCCGTCATCCGGCGGCGGTGATGCCCGTTGTGGGGACGGTCCAGCCGGATCGCATCAAGGCCCTGGCAGCCGCACCTGATTGTCACCTGAGCCGCGAGACCTGGTACCGGCTTCTGGAGGCGGCCCGGGGTACCCGTCTCCCTTGATCTCAAACCATCCCCACCGGGGGAGAGGAAGGGAAGCGGCTGTTTTGTTACTTAGACGTTGCGGATTCAGAAGTTGACGCAATAGTTTTTACCCATGGAACAGCCCTACCTCATCGTGGCAGGCCTGTTGGCCGCCCTGACCCTTCTGTTGGGGGTGGCGGTTCTCCTCATGTGTGTTTACCGTCGTCACTTGCGGCGGATGCGGCGTCAGTCGTCGGGGATGGACCTGATGGCTCTGTCCACATTGGGCACGAGGCGCACCCTGGCATTTCCGGCTCCCACCCGGTGGATCGCTGTCCATTCGTCGGATACCGCCCGGTTGGCCGAATGGCTGGGCTCGGCCTCGGTTTTGGGTATTCCCTGGTCCGAAGCGCTGGCCCGGTGTCGGGAACGGCGGTTTTTTATTTCTCCTCCGGTCGATGGCTGGACGTTGGTCATCGGCTCGGCTTTGCCTGATCCCGCTCAAAATATCGATTCCCTCTATGGCTTCCTGCGGCGTCTGAGCCTCGCGGTGGGAGAGGTGCATGTCTATGTGGCGGATCGTGTGCTGGGCTTCCACGCCTGGGCACGGGTCGACCGCGATGTCGTGATCCGCGCCTACGCCTGGGCGGGTGAAACCCTCTGGAACGAAGGAAGAATGAGCATCGAAGAGCGGGAGTTGGGACTCCGATGCCGCGCCTATGGGGAGGAGCCCGATGCCGTCCGATTCCCGGAAATGCCACCCGAATTTCAGAACGTCGATCGGGTGGTCCTGCTCGCCCGTCGATGGAGCATCGACCCGATTGCCGCCAGCGAGATTCTCCTGCACGAGGAGGGAGTTCAATCGGGTGACAAGGATGGTCCGGCGACTTGATCGTCCCGGACAGACTTCAGGATCGGGTTGGGAATTTCCCTGCGGACTCCACTCGCGCCTGTGGCGGGAATGGTTAGGTTCCCCGCCGTGACGTTGGAAACAAACGTATGGCACTGGGCTTTGTTTGCCCTGTTCGTCCTGGTGGCCCTGGCGTTCGACCTCGGGGTTTTTCACCGCAGGGGACGCACCGTTGTGCTGAAGGAGGCGTTGTTGTGGACCTGCGTCTGGGCGGGTTCGGCGGTGGCCTTTGCTCTTTGGATCGCCCCCGGATGGATTCAAGGATGGGAATCCACCCAGTCAGCCACCTTCCTGACCGGTTACGCGGTCGAGCTCTGCCTCTCGATGGACAACGTTTTTGTCATCGCCGTGCTCTTCCGTTTTTTTCAGGTTCCCCCCGCCTGGCAACACCGGGTCTTGTTCTGGGGAATCATCGGGGCCCTCCTCATGCGCGGGCTCATGATCGCGGTGGGGGCCGCCGTCATCACCCGCTGGTCGTGGTTGCTCTATGGAATGGGACTTTTTCTGGTCTGGACCGGCGGCCGGATGCTGCTGGGCCTTGGATCGGAATCCGGTGTGCGCCCGGAGCAGAATTGGTTTTTTCGCCTCGCCCATCGCCACCTTCCCGTCAGTTCCGGCTTTGATGGTGAACGATGGACCACCCGGCAGGGTGGGAAATGGATGCTGACCCCGCTGGCTCTCGTCTTGATCGTGGTTGAAACAACGGATGTCGCCTTTGCGCTGGATTCGATCCCGGCGATCTTTGGGATCACCCGCGATCCCTTCATTGTCTTCACGTCCAACATCTTTGCCATTCTTGGCCTGCGGTCCCTCTACTTCGTGCTCGCGTCCGTCATGGATTATTTCGTCTTTATGAAGCCCGGCCTCGCCCTGATCCTGGTGGTCATTGGTTTGAAAATGCTCCTTCACATCCCCTTGGAACGCTGGTTTGGCGACCAGTTGATGATCGGGTCGCTGCTGCTGGTCGTCGGGATCCTGACCCTTTCCATTCTGGGTTCCGTCCTTTGGAAGTGGAGGGAGTCCTCCCGGTCGACCCCCGCTCCCCGATGACGCCGGACTTCCAGAGGGATCCCGAGTCGGACCACCGGGCGGTCGTTCCTCCGCTATCGGTGGAGCTCGCCGGGCTGTTGTCGGAAGATGCGACCCATCAACTGACCCTCAATCAATTGTTGGGCCAGACCTCGGGTCGGGGTCCCTATGGCCTGATGATCCTGCTCAGCCTGCCATTCATGGTCCCCATCAGCCTTCCCGGGGTGAGCAATCTTTTTGGTGGGGTCATTGTCTACCTCGCGTGGAGGCTTGGCTGCGGCCATCCCCCCCGGCTTCCTCGAAAACTCGGTGACCATCCGGTGTCCAGCGGTCTGCTCGCCCGGGCGCTCCGAGCCGGGGTTCGATTGCTGGCCTGGGTCGAACGACTGGTCCGGCCCCGATACCCCCGCTGGATTCAATCCCGCTCCGGACAGGTGGTGGGTGCCGTCGCACTGGCCCTGGGTGGGATCATGCTCGCGCTACCGCTTCCCCCCACCATTCTCCTGTCGAATTTCATTCCAGCCATCGGCGTCCTGCTCGTGGCTGCCAGCATGATGGAGGAGGATGGGCTGGTGGTCTGGCTGGGGTATGCTGCCACGATCGCCTCCGCCATATACCTCATCGTGATGATCCTGCTCCATTACGAACTTCTTCTTCGGTTAATCCGTTCGTCCACCGCCTGGTGGAATTCCTGACGCATGAAGCTCCGCTGGTCTGTCGCCCCTCCTTCTTCTAACCCCGATTCATCCCTGGTCCGGGATCTGGGCCTCTTTCCGTTGACCGTTCAGTGTCTCGCCAACCGTGGCTATTGTGATCCGATGGAGGTGGAGGCCTTCCTGGAACCCCGGTTGAAGCTTCTGGCCGACCCGTTTCTCCTCCCGCAACTTGCCGGGGCCGTGGAGCGTCTGTTTCAAGCCCGGCAACGGTTCGAGTCGTGCGTGATTTTTGGTGACTATGACGTGGACGGAGTCACCGCCACCGCCTTGCTGGAAAGCAACCTTTCCCGGCTCGGTTGGAAGGTGGGTCACTACCTGCCGCGCCGTCATGAGGACGGATACGGACTGACCCGGGCCGCCCTGGAGGTTTGCATGGAACGAAGCCCGATGACCCTGCTGCTGGCGGTCGATTGCGGTTCAACCTCCAATGAATTGATTGCCTGGCTCCAGGAGGAGGGGGTTGACGTGATCGTTCTGGACCATCATCAGGTGAGTTCGCCGCCCCCGCCCGCCCGCGCACTGGTGAATCCCCAGTTGGACCTGTCCGCGACGCCCCACGGTCGTGAGCTGTGTTCGGTGGGAATCGCGTTCAAGTTGATCCATGCCCTGCTCAAGCACGGGCGCCTTCTCAATATCCCCGCCTTTTCCAGCCTGGACTTGAAGTCCTGCCTGGATCTGGTGGCACTCGGAACCATCGCCGATCTGGTGCCCCTCACCGGTGAGAACCGTATTCTGGTGGATGTCGGACTCAAACGCCTCGACACCACCTCCCTGCCCGGGTTGATGGCCCTCAAGGAGGTCGCACAGACCCGCTCCCCGATCGGCTCTTACGAAGTCGGCTTTCAACTGGCCCCGCGACTCAATGCCGCCGGACGGCTCGAAACCGCCGACGCGGCCCTCGAGCTGCTGCTCGCTCCCGACCTGGAGACCGCCCTGCCGCTGGCCAGGGCTCTGGATGGGAAAAACCGTGAGCGTCAGGAAATTGAACGCACCATGGCGGACGCCGCTTTGGAAACGGTCCGGAAAAACTTTAATCCGGACCGGGATATCGTTCTGGTCGAGGCCAGCGATGACTGGCATCTGGGAGTCGTTGGCATCGTGGCTTCCCGCGTTGCCCGGGAATTTTATCGTCCCACGTTCATCCTCGGTCGTGATGCCACCGGATGGCGGGGCTCGGGTCGGAGCATTTCCGGCTTCGACCTCGCGGCCGCCCTGCGTGAATGCCAGGACTTGCTGACGCGCCATGGGGGTCATGCCATGGCCGCCGGCGTCAGTCTTTCCGTTGATCAACTGGGGGCCTTTCGAACCCGGCTGAATGAGGTGGCCCAAAAAAAATTACTCCCCACCGATCTGGTCCCCGAGCTGCGACTCGATGGCGTCATCTGGCTGTCCGAACTGACGATCGAACTGGTTCAGGAACTTTTTCGACTGGCTCCCTTCGGTTCCCACAATCCCTCGATTCAAATCCTGGTTCCTCAAGTCAAAATGGCCCGTCCCCCCCAGCGGATGGGGAAGGAGCAGCGGCATTGGAAATTCTGGATATCCGATGGCTGTTCTCCGATTGAAACCCTCTGGTGGGGTGGCGGTCATGAAAATCCGCCGACCGGTGTCTTTGATGTCGCCGTGGCCCCGGATGTGGATCACTACGGGGGACGGACCTCGGTCAAATTGAAACTTTTGGATTGGCGTCCCTCCGGGACCGAAGTCATTTAAACCTCACCTTGTACCGTTCTATGTCGTGGCTGATGGATCCTCATCTCTGGCTGAGTTTTCTAACCCTGACCCTCCTCGAGGTGGTTCTGGGGGTGGATAATCTCATCTTCATTTCCATTCTCAGTGGCAAACTGCCCGAAGCCCAGCGGTCCAGGGCCCGCCGTCTGGGCCTCGGCCTGGCGGTGGTGACGCGTGTCCTCCTCCTGCTGTCCCTGTCCTGGGTGATGCACCTCGATCGTCCGTTCTGGAGCGGGGAGATTCTAGGGGTGAAGCTGGAACCGTCCGGCAAAGACCTGGTCCTGCTGGCCGGTGGCCTTTTTCTGATTTATAAAAGCACCCACGAAATCCACGAAAAATTTGAGCCGTCGGTGACCACACCCGATCGGGTCCGGGTGGTTCCCGCCTTTTCACAGGTCGTCTTTCAAATCCTCCTGCTGGATATCGTTTTCTCCCTGGACTCTGTCATCACCGCGATCGGAATGGCCAACCAGGTGGGGGTCATGATTGCTGCGGTGATTGCCGCCCTGCTGGTGATGATCCGTTCGGCGGACGCCATCAGCGGCATGGTGGAGCGCCATCCCACCATCAAAATGCTCGCTCTGGCCTTCCTGATCCTCATCGGCACCATGCTGGTGGCCCAAGGCTTCCACCAACCGATTTCCAAGGGATACATTTACTTTGCCATGGCCTTTTCGGCCGCCGTCGAAACCCTCAACATCCGCCTGCGTGCCCAGCCTCCCTCCTCATCGGGTGGCGAAAAACGGAACCACCCGAACGAATGACTCTTGCTGAACTGCAGACCAACGAGGAACTCCGACATGCCGAGTATCCCGTCACCGCGCGGAAGATTTTCCTGGGTCATGGGGCCGTTTGCCCCATGCCGCGCCGGGTGCAGGCGGCCATTCATCAAATGGCTGTCCGGGGCATGGAGTCGGATCAGGATGCAGGCCTCCCGGCCCATTTCATTTCCGATACCCGCCAATTGGTCGCCCGCCAGCTCGGCGTTGAATCAGAGGAAATCGCCTTCGTGGGCCCGACCTCGAGCGCACTGAGTCTCGTCGCCGGCGGATTGAAATGGCGCCGGGGCCAGAACATCGTCGTTTATCACGATGATTACCCTGCCAACGTCTACCCGTGGATGGCCCTCGCGGACCGCGGGGTTCAGGTGCGCTTCCTCAACCTCCGGGAACTGGGACGAATCCGGCTGATCGATGTGCAGGGGCAGGTGGACGAAAACACCCGTCTGGTGGCGCTCTCCAGCGCCCACTTTATCAGTGGCTGGCGATTGCAGGTGTCCGCACTCGGCCAGTGGCTTCGCAGCCGGGGCATCTGGTTTTGTCTGGACGCCATTCAGACGCTGGGTGCCTTTCCCACCCCGGCCGCAGCCACCGACTTCATGGCGTCCGACATGCACAAGTGGATGCTCGGACCGTGCGCCGCCGGTATCCTCTATGTGAAAAAGGAACGGTTGGAACAGCTAACCCCGACCGTCCAGGGTTGGAACAACCTCCACTGCCCGGGATTTCTCACCCAGGAATCGCTGGAATACCGAAAGGATGCCCGGCGTCTGGAGGCCGGCTCGCTCAACCTCCTCGGACTTGCAGGTCTCCGGGAGGCCTTCCTGTTGCTGGAGGAGATCGGCATCGACGCCATCGCCGCCGATCTCCTGGCCAAACGCCATTGGCTGGTGAAGGCCCTGCAGGAGCTGGGCGGTGAGGTCCTACTGCCGGATGCACCACCGGAAAACACCAGCGGCATCACCACCTTCCTCATGCCAGGACGCGATTCATTGACCCTCCATCGCCGGTTGGACGAGGCGGGGATTGTCGGTTCACTCCGGTTCACCCGCGATGGCCGCCAGTGGCTCCGCTGGACGCCCCATTACTACAACACCCTCGAGGAACTCGGACGGGCGGTGGAGCAGCTGTCACGGTTGGGATAAGACCGGTGATGGCTGAGTAAAGAAGGCGCCGACTCACGCTCGGCGGCTACCGGGACCGAGGTGGCCCTCCATCCCCGTAGTCGCCGCTCGTCAGACGGCGCTGATCGATCGGGAGTGGACATTCCGGCGAAAGGGGACCGTCGTTTTGCTTTCGGGCGTCGCCGGTCCTATGAGCCGTAGCCCCGCCGATCGGTTCGCAAACGGGTTCCGATCGTGTAGAGATCGCGCCGGCTCACGCTGTCGATCCGCAGGCGGTTCACAACACGCCAACCCCGGGAACGCAGACGTCTCGTCCGCACCGCGGTCCGAACCACACCCCATCCGCAGAGGCGAAGCCAATAGGCCGTCCGCCGGACCAGGACCCCTGGAAATTCGACTTGCCCCTGACAATTCCCGTTCTTAATCTCTCGGGGTGAATAGAAGACTCAACCTTCGACTTACTTTGTCTGCGCGGCGGGGCCGTGCGGAAGTTGTCGTGGGATGACGTCGTGGGTCGATTTTCAGAAATCAGGACGACCAAAGTCAATCCAACCCGTTTCACCTTCCGTTTTCGCCCCACCGCCTGTACTGGCGGCGGGGCTTTTTGATGGGTCCAGCGTTGGTCGGGCGGAATGGGATTTGTCCAGGCACCCTCAAAGTAAATCACTGTTATGTTGAAAGCAGCCGCTTCAAAATACCGCCCGTTCCCGCAAATCCAGCTGCCGGAACGGCAATGGCCCGGTCGCGTCCTCTCTGCACCTCCCACCTGGTGCAGCGTCGATTTGCGCGACGGTAATCAGGCCCTCGCCGTTCCCATGAACGTCTCCCAAAAGCTCGAGCTGTTCGATGCCCTCGTTCGCTGCGGTTTCAAGGAGATCGAAGTCGGCTTTCCCTCCGCATCCAACACCGAATTCACCTTCATCCGGCGCTTGATCGAGGAAGGGCGGATCCCCGATGACGTCACCATCCAGGTGCTGGTCCAGGCCCGTGAAGATCTCATCGATCGCACGGTTCATTCGTTGATCGGAGCGAAACGATCCATCATTCATCTCTACAATTCCACCTCCCCGGCCCAGCGGCGTGTCGTTTTTGGACTCAGCCAGCCCGAGATCATCGAGGTGGCCCGACGCGGTACCCGCTGGATCAAGGATCGCCTGCCGCTCCTGTCTGAAAGTCAGGTCCGGCTCGAATATTCCCCGGAAAGCTTTTCCGCCACCGAAGTGGAGTTTTCCTGCGACATCTGCACCGCCGTCATGGAGGTCTGGCAGCCGACCGTGGAACACCCCATCATCCTCAATCTCCCGGACACCGTCGAGGTGGCGATGCCGAATGTGTATGCGGACCAGATCGAGTGGATGATTCGACATCTGCCCCACCGCGACCGCGCCATCATCAGTGTCCACACCCACAATGATCGCGGCACCGGCGTGGCGGCAACCGAACTGGCCCTGCTGGCCGGCGCCGAGCGCGTCGAAGGGACTCTGTTCGGGAACGGCGAGCGGACGGGAAACCTCGATCTGGTGACCGTTGCCCTGAATCTCTACATGCACGGTATCGATCCCGGATTGGAACTGGGTGACATCAGTTCCCTCAGGGATGTTTATGAACGCTGCACCGGCATGACCGTTCCCCCCCGGCAGCCCTATGCCGGGGAACTCGTGTTCACCGCCTTCAGCGGCTCGCATCAGGATGCGATTAAGAAGGGACTGCAGGCATGGGAAAAGTCGACAGAATCGGGCGCAACCCCGAATTGGGATGTTCCTTATCTGGCCATCGATCCCGCCGATCTGGGACGTGAATACCGCGAGGTGATTCGCGTCAACAGCCAGTCCGGAAAAGGTGGAGTGGCCTACCTGCTGGAGCGGGAGTTTGGAATCGAATTACCCAAGGAGATGCAGCGCGAGTTTGGTCCGATTGCCAACGACGCTGTCGACCGGCTCGGACGCGAAGTACGAGGCGAGGAACTCCGGGCCATGTTCTGGCGGGAGTACGTCGAGCGAACTTCACCCTGGAAGCTGGATGAATTTCATGTCGAACGAAAAGGCGGCGCGGTCGCCTGCTCGGCACACCTGCGGCAGAATGGCATTTCCCATCAGATCTCGGGCGAAGGGAACGGTCCCATCGCCTCCTTTGTTCATGCCCTCGTGCGCCATGGAGTCCCGCGCTTCGAGGTTGTGGACTATCGGGAGCACGCCCTCGGGGCAGGGGAGGGTGCCAGTGCCATTGCCTACATCCAGATTCGTTTAGCCGACGGACGAGCCCTCTGGGGGGCGGGAGTCGATACCAACATGGAGCTCGCTTCCATTCAGGCCATTCTCAGTGCCGTCAATCGGTCCGAGGCCCGTCCGCTCAAGTGATGGCCGCGTCGGCGTGAGCCCCCCTCATGGGGGGTAAATGCGATGGGAGGGGCCTCGTCCGGTACGGGCGGGGTCCATTCCCCGGGCAGGCTTGTCCCGCCCGGAAAAGCCGCTGGAAAATGCCTGCCCTCCCGACCTCGCGGGATGGAGTTGTGGGATTTCGTTCAAAAAAATATTGCGGAATCACACCAAACTGTATTTTCTTGGCACATCCCTGTCACAAAAAGGCACTTCAACAAAACTATGAAGCATCATCTCTACAAACACCCCGTGTGTTTCGTTGGGACTCTCTGCATCGCGGGCTACACAGCTCTCGGTGGAGGCGCGTTCTACGATTTCAACACGGATCCCACCTCCATTTTGCAGCTGTTTGGCACCTCCACATGGAGTGCGAGCGGCGGTTCCACCATCACCAACAACCTGAGCCCGGTTCCCCCGGCGGCTTCGAACGGGTATCTGTCGATCACCGACGCCCTGAACAGCCAGCGCGGTGCCATTATCTTTGACGATTTTGACAACGGTCTCGTGGTCAAGGCGTTCAGCTTCTCAATGGATGTGCGTATCGGCGGCGGCACCGACAGCCCTGCCGACGGCGTCAGCATCAACTATGTCCGCGCCAACGACCCCGTTCTGGCGGATCCCTCCAACGGATGGGCCGCTGGTCCGAACGGCGAAGGCAACCTTCCCGAAGAAGGCGCGACCACGGGTCTCGGCATTGGATTTGATGCCTGGTACAGCGGCGGCGATGGATCCTGGAACAATAATCCTGTTGCCGGACCGGCACCGCTGACCGACGACGTGATCGGTGTCAGCGTCCGCTTGGACAACACCCTGGTTTATCAGTACGCCTTCCCCACGAAGAATGGTGCATTGACCGACACCACCTCGCTCCAGACCGGACCCCAGAATCCGAATCGCGACCCCAACGACATCACCACGTCCTACTCGACGCTGGGATGGGCTCCGTTGGAAGCGAAGATCGATGAAGCCGGCGTCCTGACCGTGAAGTACAAAGGGATTGAAGTCACTCCTCCCGGCGGCTTGAAGACCACCTTCGCCCCCAGCGCCGGCCGTCTGGTTCTCGTGGGACGTACCGGTGGTGCCAATCAGAACAATCACGTCGACAACATCCACGTGACCACCATCCCGGCCACCACCCCGACCCTCGGGCCTGTGACCGGCAAACCTACGGGATTCACGACCACCCTGAGCGACGTCGCTGCCGCAGGCATCAACATCTCGGTGGATACCGCCACGGTGATTGTGAGCCTCAACGGAACGGTGGTTCCGGCAACCGTCGTCAAACCGGGGGGAAGCCTCGTTTCGACCATCACGGCCTCCAATCTTCCTCTGATTCCCGCGGGCTCCACCAATACGGTATTTGTGAGCTATAAGGATACCACTGGAAACGCCTATACCGGCAAACGCGATTTCATCGAAGCTCCCTACACCATCATCCCGCCCTCACTGGCTCTGCCCGTGGGTGCCGTGGATACCAGCAAGCCTGGCTTTAAGATCAAGTTCTATCAGACGGTCACGGACAACCAGAACAGCCTCGGCCTGACCGAGCTGGAACTGGGCGGTCTCCTCGGACCGAACGTTGCGGATACCTCCAAGTATGGTGCCGACGGTTTCTTCACCGAGACCGGCAAGATCAACTACGCCAAGATTAGCGCCAACGACGGTCAGCAAGGAAACTTCGGCGATGAAACCGAAGTCCCGGGCTTCCCCACCCTCCAGCAGAACCCCGACGGCAGCGCCCTTCTCGGTGGATATGATCATTCCGCCCTGGAAATCCTGACCTATCTGCACATTCCTGCCCCCGGTGCCTACACCTTCGGCTTCAGCAGTGACGACGGCTTCCGTGTCACCTTCGCTGGCAGCGTGGCTGAGAAATTGAGTGGCCTGAAGGTCGGTCAGTACAACGGCGGCCGTGGAGCCGATATTCCGGGAACCCTGTTCAATGTTTACGTTTCCCAGGCGGGTGATTACCCGGTCCGGACCATCTGGGAAAACGGCGGCGGCGGTTGCAATCTGGAATGGTTCTCGGTTGGACCTGACGGCAGCTTCAACTTGATCAACGACACCGGCGCCACCAATGGTGTCAATGCCATCCGCGCCTATCAGGCCAGCTCGGTGGTCTATCCGTATGTCAGCCAGGTTCAACCTGAACCCGGTCTGGCTGCTGAAAATCGTTCGATCCTCCCCAACAACGCCTTCAAGGTCGTGTTGTCCGACGGCAGCTCCGACACCATCAATCAGGGCAGCATCGGCCTCTGGCTGAACGGCGTCGATCAGCACCCGACCATCACCAAGTCCGGCTCCAAGACCACTCTGGTCGTCGACACGACTTATCCCAAGCTGCTCCCGACCGGCACCAACGTCGCCACCCTGATTTACTCGGGTGGATCCAAGCCCGCTGTGACCAACACCTGGAGCTTCATCGTCGCTCCGATTGCCTCCCTGGACGTCGGAACCTCGACTCCTCCGGGATCCGGAGATGCCACCAAGAAGGGTTTCCGTATCAAGACGGTCGGACTCGACCTGGTGGGCAATGGCGCCGTCGCTGGCGTTCAGGCTGACAACCGGGTGGACTTCGCCGAACAGGAACTGCTCGGGCTGTGGGGTGCCAACGTGGCCAACACCACGGGCTTCGTTGACGGTTATTACGCCGAAACCGGTGTCATCAACTATGAAAAGGACGCGGCTCAACAAGGAAACTTCGGCGGCGAACTGACGATTCCCGGTGCTCCCACGGGCGCTGTCACCAGCAACCCGACCGACAACTTCGCGTTGGAAATCCAAACCTATGTGGAATTCCCGACCGCTGGCTTGTACGTCTTCGGCTTCAACAGTGATGACGGATTCGCCACCTACAACAGCACCGGCCCTGGCCCGATCTTCGGGTTGAATGTCAATTCCCCGGCGTCAATCGCTGGCCGCATCGGTGCCCGTTCTGCTGGCACTGAAATCGGTGGTCTGGCTGCCCCGATGCCTCCGTACCCCGGCCTGACCGGCAAGGTTGTGGCTGTCCAGCCTCCTCTGGCGGATTCGGACATCACCAACGGTGACGCCGTCAAGGGCAACATCGCCCTGATTGACCGCGGCGTGGCCACCTTCAATGACAAATGGAACCGCGCCATCGCCGCTGGTGCCATCGGCGTCATCATCGTCAACAACCGCCTCATCACCGATGCGGATGGCGTCCTTCCCATCGTCGCCGGTGGATCCCCTGCCGCCAGCAACAACATTCCTGGTGTCATGATCTCCAATGCCGACGGTGCCAAGCTCAAGGCACATCTGTCGGACGCTGGTGGCGTGTCGGTCACCCTGGGTCGGGATAACACCCCGCGCCTCGGCTTCTTCGAAGGTGGACGTGGTGCCAGCGACACCATCTATGCCTTCACCGTTCCGGCTGCGGGTCTCTACCCCATCCGCTCCATCTACTACGAGGGCGGCGGCGGCGCCAACCTCGAGTGGTTCAGCGAGACCGCTGACGGGACCAAGATCCTGCTCAATGATGCGGCCACCCCGGGTTCTCTGAAGACCTTCCGCGCCGTGACGGTTGCTCCCGCCCCGACCCTGAAGATCACCTTCGACGGATCGGCTGCCACCATCACCTTCACCGGTACCCTCCAGGCTTCGACCAGCCCCAAGGGTCCGTTCACCGACATCAGCCCTGCTCCTGTGAGCCCGCTGGTGGTCACTCCGACCGGTGCGACTCCGAAGTACTTCCGCGCTCGTAACTAAGCGTTAGGATCGAATCACGGGGCCGGGCATCATGCCCGGCCCCTTTTTTTGTTTCGTTCTCTGCGATCTTCTTTTCTCTTCCTCCGGAAGATTTAAATATAACTGGTCGATTCACAGCCACATCGGTAGGGCGAGGCTCCTGCCGAGCCTTGGGCAGTCCGAACCACGCAAGTTCCGCAAAGGCGAAGCGCATGAGCCGTCCGCAGGACCGGCGACACTTGCCATCGAAACCACGGTCGCTCGTGTGGGGGATGTGG
>CAIPFS010000543.1 GCA_903864375.1 uncultured Verrucomicrobiota bacterium | reverse complement strand
GGGGAAGAGTAAGGGATGGCGCATGTCGGACTTTGATATCCGCTATGTATCGCGGCTGGCACGGGTGTCGCTGACCCCGGCCGAAGAGGAAAAACTGGGCAACCAGTTGGGCCTGATCCTTGGTTACATTGCCCAGCTGAAGAAGGTGAATGTTGACGGCGTGGAGCCGTTGGCTCACGCGGTGCCTCTCGTGAACGTGACCCGCCCGGATGTCCCCGTTGGTTCCCTCGACCCGGAGTCCGCCCTTCGCAATGCCCCGGCACGATCCGCCGGTTTGTTCGTCGTTCCAAAAATTGTCGAGTAATGGACCAGCGGTCGGCCCCTGCCGGCCATGCACCGCCTCTCCCGGCCCTCCCTATGCTCCAACAGTTGACCGTTGCTGAATTAATCGACCGGCTCGACCACCGCGAGTGCTCGTCCACGGAGGCTCTCGAAGCCTGCCTTGGCCAGATGGCCCGGGTGGAAGATCGGCTCCATGCGTTCCTCTCCTGGGACGAGGCAGATGCCCGCCGCCAGGCTGAGGCTGCGGATATGGCCATTGCGTCCGGCACCCTCCGGGCGGATCGACCGCTGCTGGGCGTCCCCATTGCCCTGAAGGATGTTTTTTGTCATCAGGGTCAGCCCTGCGGCTGTGGCTCCCGGATCCTACAAGCCTTCATTTCACCCTATGACGCGACGGTGGTGGCGCGTTTGAAGGCCGCGGGAGCCGTCGTGTTTGGACGACTGAACATGGATGAGTTCGCCATGGGGAGTTCCACCGAGAACTCGGCGTATGGTCCGACCTTGAATCCGTGGGACGTGACCCGCATACCCGGAGGCTCCTCCGGAGGATGTGCCGCCGCCGTTGCCGCCAACGAATGCTTTGCGTCCCTTGGCTCGGATACCGGAGGCTCCATCCGTCAGCCGGCCGCCCTGTGCGGCATTGTCGGATTGAAACCGACCTATGGACTGGTGTCGCGGTATGGGCTGGTGGCCTTTGCCTCTTCCCTGGATCAGGTCGGCCCCTTCACCAAGGATGTTCGCGACTCCGCCCTGGTCCTTCAGTCGATTGCCGGACACGACCTCCGCGATTCCACAAGTATTCCGGCACCACTTCCCGATTATCAAGCGGCCCTCGGGGGCGGCAGCCTGAAGGGCGTCCGTCTGGGGCTTCCGAAGGAATATCAGGTGGGGGGAATGGATCCCGAAGTGACCGCTGCTTTCGAGGCGGCTCTGAAGCAATTGACCGATTTGGGGGCCGAGTTGGTCGAGGTTTCGCTTCCCCACACCGAATATGCGGCCGCCACCTACTACATCATCGCCCCGGCGGAGGCCTCCGCTAATCTCTCCCGGTTTGATGGCGTCCGCTATGGACTCCGGGTCGATGGCTCTTCCCCGGAGGAAATGAACAGCCGCACCCGCGGTGCGGGTTTCGGACCTGAGGTCAAACGGCGGATCATTCTGGGTACCTACGTTCTCAGCTCGGGGTATTACGATGCCTTTTACGTCCGTGCCCAAAAGGTTCGGACTCTCATCCGGCAGGATTTCCTCCAGGCCTTTGAAAAGGTCGATGCCATCCTCACGCCAACGACTCCCACCCCCGCCTTCCGACTCGGCGAAAAATCGGAGGACCCGCTTCAAATGTATTTGAGCGACGTGTTCACCATTTCCTGCAACCTCGCCGGGATCTGCGGAGTGAGCATCCCCTGTGGGTTGACCCGATCTCCCCGGCTGCCCCTGGGCCTCCAAATCCTCGCCCCTCCCTTTGGCGAGTCGACCCTGTTCCGCGTGGCGCATGCCTATGAGCAGAGCACGGCCTGGCACCGGGAGCGCTCACCTTTGAGTTAGTCGTCGACCATGACCGACGAAGCCGCAGAATTGTTTGAGCAGGATAAAGTCCCTGACCTCAAGAAAAAGCGTCGGAACCGCAACACGGTGGACCTGGGGCGGGTGGATCGGCTCCCACCCCATTCCCTGGAGGCAGAGCAGGGGGTGCTGGCATGTGTCCTTCTTTCGCCCAACGAGAGTCTGGGATTGTGCCTTGAACAACTGCGGTCCGGTGCGGAGACGTTCTACGATCTCCGACACCAGATGTTGTACGAGCATCTGGTGGCCATGTACGACGCCAAGACTCCGGTGGATCTCATCACCGTTCCAAATCGACTGAAGGATGCCGGTCAATTGGATGCCATCGGTGGACTATCGTACCTCAGCAGTCTGATGGACGCCGCACCCAGCGCGGCGAACCTTGGGTATTACCTGGAAATCGTCCGGGAAAAGCATGTGCTCCGCCGGGTCCTGCAAACCTGCACGGCAGCGGTGGGACGCGTCCAGGAACACGAGGGTGGCGTCGATGAACTCCTGGACGAAGTGGAACGCGACATCCTCAAAATCAGCCAGGATCGAGAGGACAAGGCGCTGCGCGGGGTCAAGGACCTGGTCCGTGGGGCCATCGATCTCATCCAGAAATTTCATGCCCGCGCGGGTGAATTAACCGGAATCGGCACCGGGTTTTCCGACCTCGACAAGATGACCAGCGGGTTTCACGAGGGGGAAATGATTGTGATTGCGGCCCGGCCGTCCATGGGCAAGACCTCTCTGGCGATGAACATCGCCGAGAGCGTGATCATTGATCAGAATCTGCCGGTGGGAGTGTTCAGCCTGGAAATGACCGCGGAATCGCTGGTCATGCGGATGCTGTGTTCCCTGGCGCGGGTCAATGGGCGGAATATCCGGGATGGCTTTCTTTCCCAGGCCGATTTTCAAAAGCTGACGTCCGCTGCCTCGAAACTTTCGCGGGCGCCGCTTCACATTGATGACACCGCCGGACTTTCCATTCTGCAGTTGCGCGCCCGGGCCCGCCGGATGTGGCAGCAGCACGGAATCAAACTGATCGTCATCGATTATCTGCAGCTCCTCCATTCGACCTCCAAGAAGGCGCAGGACAACCGTCAGCAGGAAATCGCGGACATTTCCAGCGGTGTCAAAGCCCTTGCCAAGGAGCTCAAATTGCCGGTCATCGTCCTCAGTCAGCTCAATCGCGAATTCGAAAAGGACAAAAACCGGAAACCGCGGCTGTCCGATCTTCGTGAATCCGGTGCCATCGAACAAGACGCCGACGTCGTCGGCCTGCTCTACAAGCCGGCGATCCTGGGCCGAGCGCGGGTCCGCTTCACGCACACCAAGGCCCGGATCGATGTCGACCGGGAGATCGTCTGTCTGGCACCGGCGGCCGATCAACTTGGGGAATCGGCCTGGGAGACGGGGCGGCAGTTTGCCGAGGTGCCGGAGGTGGAGTCGGGGCCGCAGGCGGGCAGTTTCGCCAGCTTGCCGGCGACGCTCTCCGGGGCGAAGTCGTACGGCGCGCTGGCCACGTCGCTGAAGGGCTATCTTGCGCGGACAGCGAAGCTGACGGTGTACAGCGCGCCATCGATCGACGCCGTCTCGCGTCCCGACGAGACGGAGGGGGAGTTCCGCATTCGCATTGCGCAGCAGGTGAAGGAGTGGCGCGACCGGGAGATCGACCGGATCCGCGACAAGAGTTCCGCCAAGCTGGCCGCGATCAACGACCGGATCGGTCGGGCGCGGCAGAAG
>CAIPFS010000542.1 GCA_903864375.1 uncultured Verrucomicrobiota bacterium | reverse complement strand
GAGCCAAGCTCGTTGGATCGCCCGAGATTCTTCGCTCCGCCCAGAGTGGCCATCTCGAGCGCCCGTTCCACGGTCATGGAGCCGGCTCCATGCACCACTCGGGTCAGGAACAGGGCCAGGCGGACTTCGTTGAGCATGTGGCCGGAGTCATTCGAGGCACTGCCGTCGACCCCCAGGCTGAGGGTCACCCCGGCGTTGGTCAAATCCCGCACCCGGCAGACTCCGGAACCCATCCGCATGTTGCAGCAGGGACAGTGGGCCACACCCACGCGCATCCGGCCCAGTTGGGCAATCTCCTGGTCGGAAAAGTGAATTCCATGCGCCAGCCAGACCCGTTCCCCCGTCCATTCGTATTCTTCGAGCAGATCGACCGGACGTTGCCCCAGTCGTTGGAGGCAAAATTCGGATTCCTCGGGAACCTCGCCCAGATGCGTGTGCAAACCCAGGCCCAGTGAGCGGGCCAGTCGGGCGGATTCCTGGAAGAGAGTGCGATCCCCCGAAAAGATCGATCCAGGTGCCAGGGCGAGTCCCAACAGGCCCCCCGGTGTCGCCTCATGATATCGATCATGCAGACGCTGGCTGTCCGTCAGAATTTCATCCACCGATTCCCCCATCCAATCGTCGGCCCGCGCGGCGGACTTCTGAACGCTTCCCCGGCAGGCCACGTAGCGACAACCCATGGCCCGGGCCGCTTCGAAACCCGCATCCATCAGGCCTCTGGCCGTCGCGCGGGGAAAGAGGTAGTGGTGGTCGCTGCACAGCGTGCAACCGGACAACATCAATTCCGCCAGGCCGACCTGGGTCGCCAGAAAGAGGTCCTCCGGATTCAAATGCCGGAACACCGGGATCAGACCTTCGATCCATGGAAAGAGCGGCGCGTTGGCAATGGGGGTGTAAGCGCGGGCGAGGTTTTGGAAGAGATGATGATGGGTATTGACCAGTCCGGGCAGGGCGATGCCGCCGCGCGCATCCAGAAGTTCGTCCCCGGGAAGCGGCACCGGTGTCCCGGTTCCGATGGAAGTGATGACCCCCGCCTCGATGATGACATGGGCATCCGACAGAATTTCCCGGGACGGATTCATCGTCACCAGGTGACCGATGCGATGGACGATGAGTCTCGAATTCATAAAAGGACATCGACGGGTTTGGCGCTGACCGGGCGTTGGGAATCGGTTTTAGTTCCCTGCTTGCGTGGGCCGACCCGGGCGACATCGTCTATCGGCGGGACGCAGTCCGCAAGTCCCTGGTCTCTCCATCAACCAGCCCTCACGAGGTGGCGCAAACAATCCTGTCGGCAGGGCTGTAGCCGGTCCCAATGGTCCTGTGGACGGCCAATCGGCTTTGCCTGTGCAGAATCAAGGCGGTCCTGACCACCACGACTGGGCGGGTTTGGAATCCTGGGGCCAGGGAAGTTGCTTTCGCTCGACAAATGCGGGGCCTTTTCCTATTGCAGTCGTCAACTCCCTGAATGGATCCGTATGAAGTTTTCCGCATCGAAGATTTGGATGGCTGCAATTCTAGCGGCGGTCGTCTGCATTGTGTTTCCTCCCCGTCGGGATACCGAGCAGGGACGCGACCGCGAAACGATTCCGTCACGACAGTTCCTCTGGTCGAGCAGCCTTTACGAGGGCAGCCGTTATGCAGGGGGGGTGGCCCTGACCGCTCGAATCGATCTCGAAAAACTGGTGCTGGAACTCGCAATGCTCGGTGCGCTTGCGGGTGCAGTGGCTATCGGAGCCGGACACTGTTGTCAGAGCGAACCGACTTGATCGGAGAGGGGGTCGTTCGGACCAGCGCCATTGGGTCCCGTCCTTCTTTCTCTGTGTCCGCTGTGGTTGACCCTCAGGACAGTGCGCAAGAATCGAACCACTGAGAGATCAGAGGGCTCAGAGAACCACTAAGGACCTCGTTTCAAATCGTTTCCAGGCGTCAGCTAAACGGTGCCTCATTCCATCAAGGACCCTGGTCATGGACAGCGGCAAACGAGATATTGCCTCGGACCCTCACCAGTTTGGCACCGCAGTTGCTTGAAAAGGGACGTTTACCGATGGCCTCTCATAAGGCATGACTCTGTTCACCCATGAAGCGCGTTTTTTTGATCCTGCTGGCCCTGG
>CAIPFS010000541.1 GCA_903864375.1 uncultured Verrucomicrobiota bacterium | reverse complement strand
GGACGGACCGCACCGGGCACCTGCTGGCGGCTTTGGACGGAGAGCGGGCACCTGAATCGGGAGGAACGGCAGGCTCCGGAAATCCAACGGGCGGACCTTTCGGAGGTAGTGCTCTTGCTGCACTCCCTCGGTGTCTCCCGGGCGGCGGAGTTTCCCTGGCTGGACCGACCCGAGACCGCCGCAGTCGAGCGGGCCGAATCGCTGTTGAAAACCCTGGGAGCGATTTCCTCCGAGGGTCGCCTGACCGGGACCGGCTGGGAGATGAAGTCGCTGCCGGTCCATCCCCGGTACGCCCGCATGTTGATTGAAGCCCGACGACGGAAATGCCTGCCTGCCGCCGCCTTGTGCGCGGCCCTGGCTTCGGGAAGGGACCTGCTGCTCCGACCGGGGCGGGACGATCATGCGGCCAGGGAAGCCCGGGAGCTTTTTGAGGGGAGCGACCTGAGTGATTTTTACACGCTGATGCGCGCGCATCAATTTGCGCGAAACTGCCGCTTTGACTCCAATCAATGCCGTCGCCATGGGGTTCGGGCCGAAGTCGGGCGGCAGGTGGAGGACACCTACCGCCAGTTGCTTCAGGTGGCGGGTTCGTCCGAAGAGGGTCCTTCCGGAAACGGGGAAGGGACCGCTGAAGTCCCAGAAGACGCGCTCCGGCGTTGCCTCCTGGCGGGGTTTCCCGACCAACTGGCGCGTCGTCGGGACTCGGGAACGCTGGACTGTCAGCTGGCCGGTGGACGGCAGGGGGTGTTGGCCCGGGAGAGCGTGGTGTCGGCCCCGTTGATGGTGGCGGCGGGATTGCGGGAGGTCGAGCTTCGCGGGGGACCTGTCCCGCTCCTCACCCTGGCAAGCGCCGTGGAAGTTTCATGGCTGTCCGACCTCTATCCCCAACATCTGAGTTCCTCGGTCGAACATGTCTATGACCGGACCCACAAACGGGTGGCGGCCATCCGCCAGACCCGGTTCCTCGGGCTTCTGGTGGCGGAAGATCATCAGCGGGATGTGGATCCGGTGGCTTCCGGGCAGGCTTTGGCGGACGCCTTTTCCCGCGGTTGGTTTGAACTTCCCCAACTGGGGCATGACGTCCGCCAGTGGATTGCACGGGTCAATTTTGTCTCCACCACCCTGCCGGAACTCGATTTCCCCCGGATGGACGGCGGTGCGGTGCGCTCCTGTCTGACCCGTGCGTTTCATGGTCTGACCCTGGCCCGCGAGGCGCAAGCGGCGGATCTGCTGCCGTCCTTTCGAGGGCATCTGGCTCCGGGGCAGGTGGACTGGTTGAATGAGATGGCCCCGGTCCGGGTGCCTGGGCCCGATGGTAAACCGGTCAAATTACTGTATGCCGAGTCCCCGGAGGAAGCGGACACTGACGCCGGGTTGCATCCGGAGACTCAGATCAAGCTCCTCGACTGCTGGTCGCTCGAGGAGCATCCGACGGTGGCTGAAGGGCGGGTCCCGGTCCGGCTTTGGCTGCAGGCCCCGGACGGAAAGCGATTGGATTCGACGTTGAATTGGAAGAGCTGGAAAGCCGGAACCTATCCCCGGCTACGCCCCCAATTGCGGGCAAAGTACCCCGGATTTGTCTGGCCGTAACCGAGGGATTGCCGTGAAGGGGCGGGTGGGGTGGTTGCCGTCCGCAAACCGAATGCTTGCCAAAAACCCTGCTGCTCGTAGAGTTCCCCTCCTTTGTCGCTGAAATGACACACTTTGTGTTCTCTATTCTTTTTGCCATGGGCCAGTCGTCGAATCTTTCGAACGACGAGGCCAAGAAGCAGGGGCTGCTCAACCTGGGGTTGGTGGTCTTCATGCTGGTCGTCATGTATGTGATGGTGTTCCGTCCCCAACAAAAGAAGGCCAAGGAGCAGGCTCTGCTGCTCAAAGGCCTCAAGGTGGGTGACAAGGTGGTCACCTCATCCGGAATCCTGGGAGTCATTACCAGCGTTCGGGACGATTCCATCATGCTCCGCTCGGCGGACACCAAGTTGGAGTTCCAAAAAAGCGCCATTGCCCAAATCACTGAGCGGGCAGCCTAACCGGCGGTCCTGTTCCCTTCGTCGCACCCTTCCCGCGTCATGAATCGGAGTCATCTCTACAAGCTCGTCCTCATTCTTTTCGTCATTGTCTGGTCCCTTGGCAATATATGGCCTCCGACCGCCAAGAATCTTGTCGAGGAATTCGATGGTCGGGCCGGCAATATCGATACTAATTTCCCGGCCATCCTTAATCGGGCGAGGGAACTGGAAAAAACCTATCCCGGTCGGAGCTTTTCGAACCTGCTGGCGGCCATCGGAACCAACAGCATCCGTCGCTATTTCCCGACCAATTTCATCGAGGTGGCCGAGGAACGGAATGAAACCCGGGCGATTTTGAACCGGCTTCAGCGGGAATCCGCCGGGAAGTTCAAGCTGGGCCTCGACCTTCAGGGCG
>CAIPFS010000540.1 GCA_903864375.1 uncultured Verrucomicrobiota bacterium | reverse complement strand
CCCTCCTCGTTCGACAAGACGCCCCTCCGCGTCCCGTCCCTGGATGCGGGTATCAAAGCGTTGAACCTCCAGCGACGAGGCGACACCCCCGGGAATCGGAATCCTCTCCACCGTTTGCCGTCGAATCTGCCAACCCTGGCTGGTCAGGCAATATTCGGGCCGATGGATGCTGGTTCTGTCGGTTCCCATCAACACCACGCTGGCGGTCGCAGCGAACCGCCGATCCGAGGAATGGTAGGCCACCCTGCCAAAACTTGTATCGGGCGGGAGGTAATTGAATTCCAAATCGGTGATGGCCACCGTTTCCGCCGTAAAGCCGTCGACCACCAGGGGAAGATGCACGGAATTGGTTCGTGCGATGCGCCCGGAATCCGAAATCAACGGGACATTTTCAAGCTGAACCCCCGGATTTCCAACCCGCTGATGATTGCGGACATGTGAAATGAAACCGACACCGGCGACCATGACCCCCAGGGCAATGGCGGCGAGGGCAGGGCTGATGGGGACGGGCAGTTCCCGGGAACCCACCGTTGGTTCAGCAGCCTCGGGCGACGTCGGGACGGAACCCCCAGGCCCTGTGCCCATCGGTTCGCGAATCCAACGTCCCAACTGGAACAACCCCAAAAGCGCAGCAATCCAGGTGATGAATCCCATCTTCGTCTCGATGAAACGCCCGGCAGCCTCGCCAAAGGCATCCCCGACGACAAAGACCGTGCAGAGGCGGACAACGTTCCCGATCAGGGCCAATGGCAAGGCGGCCACGATGATGAGGGCCCGACGCCAGAGGGACCGGTAATTGAGATACGCGAACAGGACACTGATCAGCAGTACCGCCGTCAGACTCCGCATGCCGCTGCACGCTGCTGCCACTTCGAAGTGAAATCCAGCGCTGTGGCCGGAGGGCGGTAACGACACCTGCGTTTCCTGACGGATCAAGTTCAGCCCCAAAACCGTCCGGCAGATGGCTACTGAAATCTGGCTGGAGAGAAGTCGCAGGCCATAGGTCGCCGAGTCCAGATAGGAGGAAACCGGTATGGCCGCCAGCAATAGAAACCAGGGCAGGCAAACGGCGCGCAACCAGGCCCGTCCCCAGACCAATCCCATCAGTCCATAACCCCCGATGAGGAATCCCACCACGGAGATTCGAGTCTGCTGGATGATGAAGCCGGCCGCATGAGCCAGCAGCCCGAGCACCACGAAAATAAGACCCCATGCCCAGGAGCGTTTTTCAACTGCCGTCAATTCCTCCCGTTTAACGTAAAGCAGGCCCAGAACCACAAATGGAATCATCGGGCAGAGTTCATCCCCCGATTCAGCGGGCGAATCGCGTTGGTAGAGTGCGTAGAGCCAGCCGAAAATCGAAGGGGTGTTGACGTACCCGAGAGTCGAATTTCCCAGCCAATGAAACAGCAGCACCCAGGCCGTAAAAAGGATGCCAAGCACCAGGCGGTTCGGCAGACTGGCCACCAACCCTGCGATGGATTTGGACGATGGGGAGGGCATGCTGCGGTCGCAGAAGGCGCGGATACAGAGTCAACGGGGTTCTACACGGAAGCGGCGTCTCCGTCTAGATTTGGAAGTCGATGTATGCCTGCCGGTCCCGCTTGCTCATCACGCGGGAACGCACCTCGTCCATGAGGACGATGGAATCCGGGGGAACACTGGCCATCAGAAAAACATTGGCACCGATCGTACTACCCCGGCCAATCACGGTGTCCCCTCCCAGGATGACGGCCCCTGAATAAATCGTCACCCGGTCCTCGACCGTTGGGTGACGCTTTTTGCCGCGAAGCGACTGGCCACCACTGGTGCTGGTCGCCCCCAGCGTCACCCCATGGAACATTTTCACATGATTGCCGATGACACAGGTTTCCCCGATGACCGTCCCGGTCCCGTGATCCAGAAAGAAATGGCTGCCAATCGAGGCCCCGGGATGAATGTCGGTTCCCGTCCGGGTGTGAGCCCACTCACTCATGATTCGGGGAAGAAGCGGCACCTTCCGCCGATGCAGTTCGTGCGCCAGACGATGGACGGCAATCGATTCCACAAAGGGGTAGGCGACAATAATCTCCTCGCGGGAACGGGCCGCCGGATCGCCCTCGAAGGCAGCCTCAACATCCGTTTGAAGCAACTCCCGGATGACAGGCAACTGGCGGAGGAACTGCCGGGTGATGTCGAACGCCGCAGGACGCGGGTCGCGCAAATCGGGATTTTCGCAGTCGAAACAACGGAGGCTCTTGTAGACCTCATCTTCCAATCGTCCGGAAATCGAATCGATCCGCAGGGCGGTTTCGGCATGGAGTTCGGAGGAATGAATGACCTTCTCGTCAAAAAAGCCCGGAAGCAGCAGGCAGAGGAGATCGCGAACGATTTCCACAACCCCTCCCTTGGAAGGAAGATTGACACCATCCAAGTGATTGATCCCCCCATGCTGCCGGTAGGATTCCAGCAAGGCCTGGGTCAGTTCGGTCACCGGATATTGCACAACCCGCCGATTATCGCCGCCGGATATCCAATGTCCAATCGCCTAACGATTTGGAGGCACCATGGCTTCACGCCGCGCCTTGAATTCGCTGCCCGGTTTCCACACCGGCCATGCCGGGTCCTGCGCCAGGGTCCATCCCACCTGATAAAGGATCCCCAGGTCTTCCACCGCTCCGGAAAGGTCCCAATCGGGTTTGATCTCGTCCGAAACCTTGTGGTAATCGCGATCGGTAAACTCGTTGGATTTGGCCTGCCCCCATTCCTCCGGTCGCCCGAGGTAGTCCAGAGCCGATTTCATGTAGAGGGCCGGTACGCCCACCTTGGCGAACTCGAAATGGTCGCTTCGATAGAAGGTCCCCTTCTCCGGCATCGGCTCCGAAACCACCACCCGGCCCTGCCCCTGGGCAAATCGAATCACCGCATCATCCAGGGTGGAATTCCCCAGGCCCACGACCGCCACGCTGTGGGTTCGCCCCCAGGTATTGAGTCCGTCCATATTGAGATTGGCGAGGGTTTTGGCCAGCGGATGGGTCGGATGGGTGGCATAGTATTTGGCCCCCAGCAACCCCTGCTCCTCACCGGTCACCGATAGGAACAGAATTGACCGCCCAGGTGCCGGACCCGCTTTGAATGCCTCCGCCAACGACAGGAGACCAGCGGAACCGGTGGCGTTGTCTTCTGCACCATTGAATATCTGGTCGCCCGTTAATTTCGGATCGCGCCCCAAATGATCCCAGTGGGCGGTCAGGACCAGCCATTCATCCCGATGGGCCGGATCTGCTCCCGGAAGCACTGCTGCCACGTTGTGCGATTGAATATGCCGGACCTGGTTGGAAACGGAAAAATCCACCGAGCATCCGAGGGAGCGCGGTTGAAAGTGGGGATCAATGGCCATGGTCTTGGCCGTCTCGTAGGTCAACCCGGCCCCTCCCAGGACGGCTCGCGCCCGCTCGAGGCTCATCCAGGAAGCCACCTGCACCTGGGGGCCAACGGTTTCCTCCAAATCAAACCGCTCCCGACTCCAGGAATTGACCACCACAAACCATGGATATCCGGCGGGCCCCGTCTCGTGTACGATGATGGCCGCAGCCGCCCCTTTGGCGGCCGCAATTTCGTACTTGTAGGTCCACCGTCCGTAGTAGGTCATCGCTTTGCCTTTGAACATTTTGGGATCGAGGCGGGTGGGATCTGCGGGATCCGGAATGGGCGGATCCCCCACCAGCATCAACAAGGTTTTTCCCCGAACATCGACCCCCTTGTAGTCGTCCCAACCGTATTCCGGAGCCACCACGCCGTACCCCACAAAGACCACCTCGCTGTTGGTCACCGCAACGGTCGGAACGGTCTGGGGTGACCACGCCACAAAATCCTGCGGGAAAGTCAGGGATTCCCGACGACCGTCCCGGACGACGGCAGCCTCGGTGGCGGATGAAACTCCCACCATGGGAACCCGATCAAAGTAGGTTCCGTCGGCACCCCCGGGTTCCAGACCGATGGATCTGAATTGGTCCGCCATCCAGCGGACGGTCTTTTCCTCTCCCGGGGTTCCAGGAGCACGCCCTTCAAACTCATCCGACGCCAGGACTTTGACCCGATCCAGCAGCGAATTCGTCCGGAGGACCATCAGACCGGAGGCTGGATCAGCCCCCTGGATCGCCATCAGCAGGACCAGATTCAGCATCAAGAGCCGCGCAGAACGTATCATGCACCAGTCCTACACGGTGAGTCATCATCCTGCAACCTTCCCGCCTCCCCACATCTTCTTCCCACAACGCGATTCTTCAGAAAACCGTCGGGTGGGCTCCACATCGCCGGGCCGGAGTCACGCTCCAGCATCGGAAATCAACCGTGCCAGACGGCCCGGCAACTGATCCGGAGACACATGTTCCAGCGGTTGATTGGGAGTCAGAAGACCAAATCCCGGTCCGTACGCAGGACCGTTGAGGACGCAGTGGTCCTCCCGGGTCTGGAGGAGCTGCGAAGCGCCTGCTGCGAGAATACCCGGTCGACCGCAATCCACCTCGTACTTCCAACCCACCAGCAATCCCCCCGGAAACCAATCGCGAAGGCGGTTGATGATTTTGGGTGTCGGTTGCAGTTCCAGCCAGAGGTTTCCGGCGCGGGTGGAGTGCTTGCCACTCCGGACGGGTTCGAGAATTCCGTCGACGGACTTGACGTAGGCCCCGGCCACACAGAAGTCGCTCACGGCTGCCACATGAAGGATGGCGACCGGATCCACTGTGGCTCGCGCTTCCAGCAGAGCCGACAGGGACGCGGTCGTGGTGAAGTATTCCACTTCCACCGCCGACAACGGTGCCCGCCAGGCCGCCATCTGGCCTAAAAGAAGAGTAACCTGGTGTCCCTCACCGGCCAGGTGATTCGCCAGCCGGCCACCCAGACTTCCTGTGGAAAAATTCGTCAACCGCCGGGCCCCGTCGATGGGTTCCCAGGTTGGTCCGGCAGTGACGATGCAACGCATGGCGGGAGGAAGCTTCGGGGGAGGGTCGGATCGCATTCCACCGTCATGCAGACCGGGTGCGGATGCTTTCCAAAATTTGAGCCACCACTTCCGCCCGGGGCTTTACGCCGACATTACCCTTGCCATGCAAACGAACCGCCACTGAATCCGCCTCCTTTTCGCGCCCCCCAATCACCAGCATCGTATGGACCTTTTCCTTCTCAGCATGCTGAATCTTGCCGTTGATCTTGTTGGTGCTGTAGTCGCCTTCCACCCGCACACGATGGCTGCGCAATTCCTGGACCAGGGCCCGGGCATATTCCACCAATGGTGCCTCGTCCCCAATCGTCAGCACCCGCACCTGATCCGGTGCCAGCCACAGGGGAAAGTTGCCGGCATAATGCTCAATCAGAAAACCGATGAACCGTTCATGAGTTCCCAGTGGAGCCCGGTGAATACACAGTGGGGTCTTCTCGGTGTTGTCCCGGTCCTTGTAGACCAGACCGAACCGCCGCGGCACCGCGAAATCGACCTGATTGGTCGCAATGGTGAACTCCCTTCCGATGGTGCTATACACCTGGACATCGATCTTCGGACCGTAGAAGGCGGCTTCGTTGGGAACCTCGACATAGTTGATTCCTGAATCGATCAACACCTGCCGGACCATGTACTCGGTCTGCTTCCAGAGCTCCGGTTCATTGACAAATTTCTGCCCCAGACGGGCAGGGTCGTGGGTGCTGAAGCGCATCACGTAGCGGTCGAGCCCAAAGATTTTAAAGTACTTCAGGTACATGTCGTTGACCGCCCGGAACTCCCCCGCGAACTGCTCAGGGGTGCAGTACATGTGGGCGTCATTCATCTGCATGGCCCGCACCCGCATGAGGCCGAACAGCTCCCCGGACTGCTCATAGCGGTAGCACATGCCGTATTCCGCCAACCGCAGCGGCAGGTCGCGGTACGAACGGGGTTCAGCTGCAAAGATGCGATGATGATGCGGGCAATTCATCGCCTTGAGGTAATAGCGGGTCCTCGCCCCGGCGATTTGCTCCGTGAGCCGGGCCCGTTCCGTTTCTGTTTCGGGTGTCCCTCCTGAACCCAGTGCGGCCAGCGCCGCACGGATTTCCAGCTCACGCTGCCGATCCTCCTCCTCCTGGAACTCGATCGGAGGAAACATCGAGTCGGCATAGTAAGGAAGATGGCCCGATGTCTTGTACATTTTTTCCCGGGCCAGGTGCGGCGTCCGGACGCGGACGTAGCCGGCGTCAAACTCGGTTTCCCGGGCCAGTTGCTCCAATTCCTCCACCAGGACCGTCCCCTTGGGAAGCCAGAGTGGCAGGCCGGGCCCCACGTACTCGGCATCGAACGTGAAAAGTCCCATTTCCTGCCCGATGCGACGATGATCCCGCTTCTTTGCCTCCTCCTGAAGATGAAGCCAGTTTTCCAGCTCCTCCTTGTTTTTGAAGGCAGTCCCGTACAACCGCTGAAGCTGGGGGTTCTTCTCGTTGCCCCGGAAGTACGCACTCGCCACTTTCAGCAGCTTGAAGGCCTTGACGTTTCCCGTCCGCATTACGTGGGGACCGGCGCACAGATCCACGAACTCCCCATTCTGGTAGAAGCTGATGGCCTCACCCTCGGGGATGTCGGCAAGACGCTCCACCTTGAACTTCTGGCCGCGGTCGGAAAACCAGGTCAGAGCCTCGTTACGGGTCTTGAAGGACTTCTCGAACGTCTGGTTTTCCTTCGTGATCTTGCGCATCTCCTCCTCGATGCGGGGAAAATCCTCCGGGGAAAACCGATGGGTCGGGAGGTCGAAGTCATAGTAGAATCCCTCATCGGTGGGCGGTCCGATATCGAGGCGGGCGTCCGGCCAGAGGCGAAGGACGGCGGCCGCAAGGATATGGGCCGTGGAGTGCCGGATGCGCTGCAACTCATTCATCAACTCCCGTTGGTCCAACGACTTGCGTTGGACCTCGGTTTTGGCGGCGGCCAGGGGCGCGGATTCCATAAAATAGTGGTCAGCCTTGCAATCAGTGGGCATCGGTTTCGTCAGCCTCGCTAGAAACGAAAACGCCTCGAACCCAATCAGGCGCGAGGCGTGGAGCGTCCCCAATTTCGGTCGGGGACGCTAGCAGGTAGTGGTCGACGGAACGAGTGACACCGGGAGTATGGGGACGGAATCTGTTCCGGATGGCAAGGGGATTTTGTTTCCCCCTTTCTGCAACAGCCGACGACGGGAGCCCTGGCTCTGACCCACTTTCACACCCGTCCGGCATCGGTTGCCCTATTTCTCCCCTCCCGAGTTCTATTCCGGAGGATCCGGCAAATCGACGACCTCGGCCACCCGGCTCCAAAGTTCATCCCGCAACTCCGGTTGATCGAAAACATAGTCATCGGGGATATGCAGAGCGACGACCTGCTTTCCTTCAATCTCATCCGGAAATCGTTCCTGAAGTTTCCGAAGATGGGCTTTCTCCATCACCAGGATGAAATCCGCCCACCTCAGATGCCCCGGGCCAACCACGATTCTGGCCCCAAGTTGCGTGCCTGCCGATCGGACATCAAGACCTGGAACGTGCGAAAACAACCGTTCCGCCGTCAGACTGCGGATGCGGTTGCGACTGCAAATGAACAGAAGTTTGAGCGGCTCTGTCACCCCGTCTTCATCACCTCATAGGCGTACCCCTTCAGATACTCGGTCTCGGGAATGGCGGGGATGATGGGGTGGTCCGCGGATTGGGTAAAGCTGGCCACCCGACGCAACAACCGATGGGTGTCGAAGGCGGCGGCGAGAACCACTTCTTCAAACAACTGGCGGTCCACGTGGTGGGAGCAGCAAAACGTCGCGAGAATTCCACCCGGCTTGATCAACTTCAATGCCCGAAGATGAATCTCCTTATACCCCCGCAAGGCGTCGTCCACCGAGGCCCGGTTCCGCGTGAAGGACGGCGGGTCCAGGATGATGACATCATACACGGGTACCAACCGTTCGTTGGGACCGGTCGATGTCTTGCCTTTGAGCCAGTCAAACACATTGGCCACTTCAAATTCCACTCGATCCGCCAGCCCGTTGCGTACTGCCAGGCGGTTTGCCGTCGCCACCGCCGCCTCGCTCTGGTCAAGACCGTGAACATGACGTGCCCCGGCGCGGGCGGCATGGAGCGCGAATCCTCCGAGAAAGCTGAAGCAGTCCAGAACCACCGCTCCCCGGGCAAATTCGGCGACCGCGGCGTAATTGGCCTGTTGATCCAGGTACATTCCGGTTTTGTGACCCTCCGCCAGGTCGGCGGTGAACTCCAGTCCGTTGAGCTGGATGACAGTTTCGGAAGGGGCTTCGCCGTACAGGACGGAATTGCTTTCCGGCAAACCCTCGAACTTGCGTCCGGCCATGTCATTTCGTTCCAGGATGGCCTGAGGCGATAGAAGTTCCCGGAGCAATTCCACGATCAACGGCTTGCGAAGGTCCATTCCCAGTGAACTCGTCTGCAGCA
This sequence comes from uncultured Verrucomicrobiota bacterium, assembly GCA_903864375.1. Lineage (GTDB taxonomy): Bacteria > Verrucomicrobiota > Verrucomicrobiia > Limisphaerales > UBA9464 > CAILNN01. The sequence goes on along the minus strand of CAIPFS010000540.1, from coordinate 4,879 downwards.
CCAGGACATCGCCATACTTGTCGACAATCAGACCGCTGAGCAGGTCGCTCTCGGCATTGACGAGTCGGAAGGAGGTGGCCAGGGGCAGGTAACGTTTGCGATGTTCCAAAGCCGCCGCAAGGCGTCGACAAAAGAAGTCCTTGTTGATGTCGACCCGATCCCGATCCAGCAGCCGCACCGCGATTTTTGATCGGCTGTTGTAAAAGCCCACACCGAGAAGGCGCTGGCGATGGTCCTTCACCTGAACCACCTCTCCATCCTGAGCGGGTGCCGTCAGACGAAGGATCGAAGAGGAGTAGACCCAGGGATGCCCCGCGACGAGACGATCCGCTTCTCCAGGTTTCAAAAGAACAGTACTCAGATTCATATTTGTAGACAGAGGGCATCCAACGCCCGTTTCTCCATCAAAGCAGAGGCAGGCCGACTTGGAAAGCCCGGCGAAGGACGAATTCCCTGCCGGTGCTCCGGTTCTGAACAAACCCACCGTTACTGGGCCTGACCCAGCTTCCAGGCAGCCTCGGCATCGAAGGTCCAATAATCGCAGGTGAGTTCCTCATCCAACTCCAAATCGCGAAGCGCCACCGTAGTCACCGGACCCACCACGTCCCCGGGCACACCGGTGGTTGGAATCGCCGAATGGTTCATGAAACAGGCAAAATCACCGCTCTTGATGTAGCAGCGATCTTCTCCGCGAAAATAGGCGTAACCACGAAGATGCTCGAGGGCTGGTGTCGGCAATTGCTTCCAAAGCACCATCGGTATGACCCGGTCAAATTCGGGTTCCAACCGCCAGATGGGCGTGCCGCGAAGCACTCGGGAGACCGTAAATAATCCGAGCCCATGGATGGAACTGGAACCGACTCGAACCGGAAGCAGAAGCATTTCTAGTAGACTAACCGGTGCTCCCGCCTGACTCAAGCGTTGACGCTAGGGAGTGGTTTTCCACCAGGGAGCCGCCGTTACCAGACAATACCCGGCCTTGAACAAGTCGCTTTCCACAAACGTCAGGGGAAACCCCTCCGGCAACTGCCCCCGGGCCAGCAAATCGAGGTAAAACAAACCCCAGGGCCGATCGGCATCCGATAGGAATTCCTCCCGGAAACGCCCATTGGTCGTCAGCGGAGACAACAGCACGGCTTTGACCTGCCGCTGCAGCAGGTGCACATGATAAAAATCTTCCCGCCCCTCCTGCTTGATTCGAAGCGGCATCCAAAGCGATTCCCTTTTTCCATACCAGGCCACCGCCCAGGGCATGTCACTCATCATCAGGGACCCCGCCGGAACCCATCCACACGCCGTGGCGATGGTGACTGGCCGGTACGGCGGATCGACCACGACAAAATGCCGGCGCGGCATCACCCCGAGGAGGGCCAGACACGCGTGAATCACGACGCCCACCAACGGGAGGGCCGCGAACACCAGGATGGAAGCGCGCGTGAGGGTGGCCGCCAGTGGAAATGGAAATTCCCGACGCCGAATCAGCCAGTCGACCGTGCCGCCAGCAAACAGGCAGACCAAAGGAAACAGGAGGATCACGAGACTTTCAGAATTGATCTCCGGAGAAAGCCGGGAAACCTCGGTGCGCCCGATCGCCTCGGCAGGCAGCAACACCAAAAGGCACCCCAGAAACCAGACATGGAGATGCCTGCGGCGACTTCCAGCCAGCGGCAGAAGGACACCCGCCAGATACAGTGGAACACACCACGAGGCCCCCAGACGCAGAAGGTCATTTCCCACGATGTCCGCCAGGTTTCGCCCCAGCTTCCCGAGAATCTCGGATGCCAGCACCGTGTCCATCGCCGGATATTGAGACCTCTCCAGTTTAAACCCTGGAAATCCTGCGGTGCCCGCAAACATCGCGTAGCCGGCCGTGCCGAATGGAGTTCCGCCAAGGCTCCAATTCCGCGCCACCCACGGCGAGATCGAGGCCATGTAAATCAACGCCACTGCCAACGCACTGCGACGGGAAGCCCTCCCGGGTAACCAGGCAATCCAGGCAATCGTCGGTAATGCCAGCACACCCAGAGAGTATCGCGTCAACGTCATCACCCCGAGCAGCGTCCCCACACCCAGATTCCAGGCCCAGTCTTTCCACCAATCCCTGCGTCCCGATGTGAATTCGGTCCCCGCCCCGGAAACCAGGGATTCTGCTGGTTCCAGGTCCAGATCCGACGGTGTCTCACGCTCGATGGAATCCCGCCGGGTCAAAAGAGCCACCAGGATGAGGACTTCGACCAGCAGGAGGTGGGTTTCAAGCCCCGAGTAGGCAAAGCGCCAGAGGGTTTCCGAACCCACAAAAAACGAGGTTGCCAGCAGTGCGGCCGTACCACCCAACAGTTTAAAACTGACGCGGTAAAGAAGGAGCGACGACAGGCAAAACAGGGCGAGATTGAAAAAACCGATGGCCACTTCGGGAGGTGGACGCTGCGTCGCCTGCGAACCGGTGACCTGCCCGTTCCGGAACGTTTCCGGCAGGATCTTCATCATTCCCGCCCATAACACCGGGTAGATCGGTGCATTTTCGAGATCCGGGATGGGTTCCCGCATCCGGGCAATCTCATTGGACTGACCAGACCAGGCTCCCTGTCGCAGCAAATGCAAATTCAGCGGACGAAGATTGAAGGTGGTATACCCGCGCCCCTCGGCAATGTTTCTGGCCAGCTGCCCCTGATCCATCGCCTCCGGTGACGAAAAATTCTGCGCCTCGAAAACGTGATAAAGCAGCGCCGCCATCCCCAGGATCAACCCCACCACCAAACGCCGTATCCAGACCTGCCCCGCCCCTTCCTCTAATTCATGAATCCAAGTTTGGACTCCACGTGGTGAGTACTCGTTTTTCACTTGGGCAATAGGACGGCATCGTTGAGGCCAACTGGACTCACGTCGAGCAACTTTCACTTGAATCGCTTTGAGATTTTACAGAAACGTCAACCTCCAAGCCTTCAAAAATCGAATATCGGTATCTTACTTGCTACCTCCAGCCCAGTTCAATCGCCGGATACCCTCCACCTCCGCAATCCCTACTATGTTTCGCTTTCTCTCAGGAGTCATCGCCGCATGGATTCTGTTGGCGACAGTTCTCTCCGACGAGCACATCGTGTTCCCATCAGATCCATCGGTCCTGAATCTAAAGCGGGACTTTGGGGCCGTGGGCGACGGAATCGCTAACGATACTGCGGCGTTGCAAAGGGCCTTTGACGCCAGCGGTGGCACGGGAGGTCCCAGTAAAATTCTCTGGATTCCCGACGGCACCTATCTCGTCACCAATACCCTGGTTGTCCACACCCTTGGCCCGTGGGTCTACGGCGAAACTCGAGACGGCGTGGTGGTCCGGCTGGTAGGCAAAGCCCGCCAGTCCGTCACCAATTGCACCTCAGTCATTCGGACCCATCCCAGCGACACACAGGCCAGCAGTTCCGACTTTTTTATGCGCAACTTCCACAATTTCACCGTGGATGTGGGCGACAATCCGGGAGTCGATGGTATCCGCTGGTACGGAAACAATACCAGTTTGCTCAAGGATATCCGTGTTCTGGGCCGGGGCGTCGGCGGCATAGGGATCAACGCCGGATTCATCGGACTCAACGGACCGAACCTCATTCAGGATACGGTGATCGAAGGGTTTGAGACCGGAATCTCGGCCCCATTCGTATGGGGTGAAACGATTTCACGAGTTACGATCCGCGACTGCCGCGTTCAAGGGATCTATGTCCTGGCCAATTCAGTCGGCATTGAGGACCTCCTGGTTGAAAACACGCCCGTTGGATTGAACGTGGATCACTACCCGCCTTTCAGCGGATGGAATGGGGTGGCAGCGCTGGTGGGTGGCACTTTTCGCGGCGGAAACCCATCGGGTCCGGCCATCACCAACACCGGAACCCTCTATGCCCGAAATGTCACGAGCAGCGGGTACAAGCAGGTCCTGGTCAGTCGAAGCTCCAAGGGAAACGTAACGGGTACCGACATCGTCGAATATGCGTCGGAGGATCCGGTGAGGTTATTCGCGAATTCTGCACGAACCTCACTGCAACTCCCGATCAAGCCGGAGCCTGCCTTGCCCTGGGAGACCCGCTTGGACAACTGGGTGTGCGCCAATAACTACGGAGCGGCTTACGGCTCAGGTGCGGATAACACCGCCGCATTTCAACGAGCAGTAGACGCTGCGGCGGCCCGGGGAGCCACCACTGTTTATCTTCGGGGCAGCGACGGCGGAACCTATCAAATGAATGGCGAGGTGAAAGTACGCGGCAGCGTCCAACGGATCATGGCTCTCGGTTGGGGCCGCATCGTTGCCGGAACGACCAACGCAAAATTCATCATCGATGACTCCTCTGCACCCATCGTCAAATTCCATAATCTTCAGGCGTTTGGGGGCCAACCGGTCACTGTTGAAAATCGCTCCTCCACCAACACGATGGTGGTTGAAAGTTCCGACGTCACGGCCTTGGGCACAGGACACGGGGACATCTTTGTCACCGATTGCGCCTGTCGTTTGAAGCTATTGTCGCCAGGACAGAGCCTTTGGGCTCGGCAACTCAATCCGGAAGGGGATTCCGACATTGGCCTGGTCCAAAACCTTGGGGCCAACCTCTGGACACTGGGAGTCAAACATGAAGGGGGTGGAGTCCGCTTTCGGACCTCCGACGGAGGAAAAACCGAGATCCTGGGCCTGTTCAATTATTCCACGGGCGTCCGCGACAGTGACTCCCGCCCCATGTTTGACGTGGACAATTCCGCTTTTGCCGCTGCTGGGGTTCGCGAAATCACGTTTGGGAATGCCTACGAGGTCAAACTAAGGGAGGTTCGTCAGGGTAGCATTCTCCAAACTCAGCAGGGGGGATGGACAGGTTGGGCGCTCTACAGCGGTTGGAACCTGGGG
>CAIPFS010000539.1 GCA_903864375.1 uncultured Verrucomicrobiota bacterium | reverse complement strand
GGACTTGCAGGAGCGCGTCCATCTGGCGGTAGAGCAGGGGCTTCGACCTCCGGCCTGGACCGGTGCTCATCGAACCGATCACCCCATCCTTCTTTCGTTGTGTTCTCTGCGTCCTCTGGGGTCGATCCTCGTCATGGAGACCCGCCCCCAATGGGAAATGCCGGGGCTCCTGCCTTAACGTCCTTGTGCCCTCATCCGGTCTCCGTAGACTTCCTCTGAAAATGACATCCGAAGAAGCCCTGGATTTGTTTCGTCGCACCGGCGCCCTCCTCGAAGGGCACTTCGTTCTCCGGAGCGGACTGCACAGCCGGCAGTTTTTTCAATGCGCGCTTGCCCTGCAACAGATGCCGATTGTCGAACAGTTCGGTGCGGCGTTGGCGGAAAAAGTGGGGTCCTTTCAGCCGCAAACGGTGATAGCGCCGGCCATGGGAGGACTGGTGATCGGCCAGGAAGTCGCCCGTCAGCTGCGCTGCCGGTTCATTTTTGCCGAAAAGGAGGAAAACCGTCTGGTGCTTCGGCGCGGATTTCAACTGGCCCCGGGCGAACGGGTTCTGGTGGTCGAGGACGTGGTCACCAAGGGGGGACGTGTCCAGGAAACCCTCGAGATCGTGCGTCAACGCGGAGCCGTCCCGATGGCAGTGGCCATGATGGTGGATCGGTCGGACGGAACCCTCGATCTGGGCGTACCCACCTTCAGCCTCATCCGATTGAACGTGGAAACCTTCGCCCCGGACGCGTTGCCCGGGGACCTCCAGCTTCTGCCTGCCATCAAACCGGGAAGCAAATAGGACTCTAGGCCGGCAGAAGAATCTCGTCCGACTTCGTCTCGGCCCATTCGGTTTCCTCTTCCTCGTGCACCAGAGGGGCAAACCGTTCGGAATTGAAGCCCAGTTCGCCCTGAAGATTGTTCTTGAGGGATGGGTCGCGGGGATTGAGCAACTCCTCCAGAAGAAGCCCGATTTCACCATCCTTTTGACCGCTTTCAGCCCGGGTGTAATTGCCGCGGCCGATGTACACCGAGCGAACGGTATAGACCGAATCCTTCCTCGGCAACTGGGAGTACAACATCAAGGCCGCTGCCGGAAACTGGTCATTGATGCAGACGACTTTTTGTCCCTTCACGAACATGGTCGAAGGAGATTACTTGTTGTCCAGGGCGCTCAGTCCGGGCAGGGGAATTCCCTCAAGGAATTCGAGGCTGGCCCCGCCACCGGTGCTCATGAAGGTCATTTGACTGTCCAGTCCCGCCTTGTTCACGGCCTTCACGCTGTCTCCGCCACCAATGATGGACTTGGTGCCATGGCTGGCGGTGGCCACTGCCAGCGCCTTGGCCACAGCGATGGTTCCTTCGGCGAATCGGGCATCTTCAAACATGCCCATCGGGCCGTTCCACAAAACGGTGCCAGCCCCGGCGATGATGGCCGCGTAGGCCTTGGCTGTCTCCGGGCCGATGTCAAACCCTTCCGCGTCATCCGGGATATCCCCGGAAACCACTCGTGGATTCTGGAGATCATAGACCGGGCGGCCCTTCTTGTTGACCTTGCCGGTGTCGACAGGGGTGGCGATGACCGTGTCGGTGGGAAGATGAAAGGCAACCTTTCGGCTGCGGGCCTTTTCCTCGGCGGCCAGGGCGGTGCCAGTGTGGTCTTTTTCCACGAGGCTTTTGCCGGTCTTGCCACCGTGCGCCAGCTTGAAGGTGTAGGCCATTGCCCCGCCAATCAGGACCGTGTCCGCCTTGTCGAGCAGGCGATCGATGACCTTGATTTTATCCGAGACTTTAGCTCCGCCCAGGATCACGACGAACGGGCGGGCAGGATGATCCAATTCGTCCCCCAAAAACTTCAGCTCGCGTTCCATCAGCAACCCGGCCGCCGAGGGACGGCCCCACGCCTGAAGGATGCGTCCCACCCCGCAGGTGGACGCATGCGCCCGGTGAGCGGCTCCGAACGCATCATTGACATACACGTCGGCCAGGCGGGCGAGTTGGGCTGCAAAGACGGGGTCGTTGTCCTCCTCTTCCGCATGGTAGCGGACGTTTTCGAGGAGCAGGACACCACCGTTTGTGAGGGCTGAAACGGCAGCCTCAGCAGCCGGGCCGACGCAGTCATCGACGAAGGCGACGGGTTTACCCAGCAATTCCGCCAGCTTTTCGGCGACGGGTTTGAGGCTCAAGGACGGTTCACGCTTGCCATCCGGACGCCCCAGATGGGCGGCCAGGACCGTTCGGGCTCCCTTCTCGATCAACAATGCGAGCGTGGGAAGGGTTTCGCGGATGCGGGTGATGTCGTTGATCACCATCACTCCGTTTTTCTCTTCCATCGGCACGTTGTAGTCGACGCGGACAAAGACGCGTTTACCGGAGACATCAAGATCGCGGATGGAAAGCTTGGCCATAGATATGTTTGGGTGAGGAGGCTATCGGGTGCCGGGTGTCAGTCCAAGGCGATTTTCAACCCGGATCTCGACAAGGTTCAGGGCTTTGGAATTATTTCCGGATGTTCAGCTTCCCCTTTTCCCGCCGGATTGGACGTTCTGCGTATGGCTGTGCCGGCATTTTCAGTCTTGCCCTGGGGGTCTGCGGTGCTGAACTGCCTGTGGTGGCCCCGGAAAAAGTGGGCCTTGACCCGGTACAACTCGGGAAAATCGACGGCCTGGTCACCGGATGGATCGGCAGCAACAAACTGGCGGGGGCTACCGTGGCGGTGGCCCGGCATGGCCAGGTGGCCTATTTCAAAGCCTTTGGTCATCGGGATCGCGAAGCGTCCTCCCCAATGGCGGAGGACACCATCTTCCGGATCTATTCGATGTCCAAAGCCTTCACTTCTGCCGCAGTCCTGATGTTGATGGATGAGGGCAGGATCGGCTTGGAAGACCCGGTCTCGAAGTATATTCCCGAATTTAAAGGAATACAGGTGGCAGGACCTGATGGGAATCACCCGGCCCGCCGGGAACCGACGGTCCACGACCTGTTGCACCACACGGCAGGGCTTGGCTATGGCTGGGGATCGACCGCCGTCGACAAGGCTTATCAGAAGGCAAAGATTCTCGACCGCAACATCGATCTCCAAACGATGTGCGCGGCCCTGGGCCAGATTCCGCTTCACGACGAACCCGGCACCGCCTGGCAGTACAGTGTGGGCATTGACGTCCTGGGACGCATCGTCGAAGTGGCCTCGGGCCAGACATTCGATGTCTTCCTTGAGAAGCGCATTTTCCAGCCGCTGGATTTGAAGGATACCGGCTTTTTTGTCCCATCCGAAAAGGCAACCCGATTTGCCGCACTGTACCACAACGACGAAAAGGGAGGGTTGACGCTCCAGGATTCCCCAGGTGCCAGCGAGTACCTCAAGAAGCCCCGACTTTTCTCGGGAGGTGGTGGGCTGGTTTCGACCACCCGGGATTACCTTCGATTCCTCAGCCTGATTCAGAATCACGGCGAACTCGGCGGAGTGCGACTGTTGAAACCTGCCACCGTCGCCCTGATGACCCACAACGATCTGCCCGCCTCGATTCTGCCGATTCGATTTGGCCAGGAGATGCGTCATGGCCTCGGGTTTGGCCTCGGGTTCAATGTGCGGGTGGAGCATTCCGACCAATGGGATCCGGCATCGCCCGTCGGCGAATGGGGCTGGGGCGGCGCCGCCAGCACCCATTATTGGGCCTCGCCCAAGGACGATCTGGTGGTGGTCACCATGGAGCAGACCATGCCGTTCAACTTCAATCTGGAAACAGGACTCAAAGCAGTCATTTACTCTTCGATTGTGGGTAAATAATCCATGGGATACCGGACGGCGGGACTTCCAGCCCCCCCCGGGTGCAGGAGCAGGCTGCGGGTCAAAGCCATATAATGGTTTTCAGGTAGGAAAAAACCTAACCATCAGGCTCTTTCGTGGTTTTATTTTTGGTAGGAAACTGCTTCCATTCCCTCGATGCGCATCCTCTATGTTCATGAGCGCTTTGGGGCGTTGGCGGGCGCTGAAGCCAACGCCCACATCACCGCGACGGAACTGGGGCGCCGCGGGCATGTCCTTGGCGTGTTGCATGGGCCTTCCACCGGTAAAAACGAGGCCGGATGGCAGGCAACCTTTCCCCATCGCTATGCAGTGGGGACCACCGAT
>CAIPFS010000538.1 GCA_903864375.1 uncultured Verrucomicrobiota bacterium | reverse complement strand
GCGTCATCGGTCCCATCCCGGGTTCCTCAGGGTACCCATTGCTCCAACGATCTGCTGATATCTGCTTCCTTTCTTCGCGTCTTCGCGGCTTCGCGTGCAAAACAAAGCCGGTATGGATCGAAAGAAACGCCGTTATTTGGAAGCACTCCACCCGCCGTGCTCTTGGGTCAGAATAGTTATTGCTAGAGCCGAATCGCGTCACGGACGTGGATCGGACCGCCGCGGCTCGCCAGGAGGCTCGCCCTACCGATGTGGCTTTGATTCAATAGGTTTCAGACACATCGACCGGTTGGGAAAAATGCCATTGTTTGGAAGGTAAAAATACCTTCGCTACAGGGTGCAGCATCCTCGGAATTGCCTCATCAGGCCGGGTCGTAGTTCAAGTTGGGGCCGAGCCAGCGTTCGCATTCAGCGACGCTTAATCCCTTGCGATTCGCGAGGTCGATGATCTGGTCGCGGTCCACCTTGCCCAACCCAAAGTATTTGGCGTCAGGATGGGCAAAGTAGAGTCCGCTGACGCTGGATCCCGGCCACATGGCATAGCTTTCGGTCAGCCGGATGCCGGTCTTGGCTTCGGCGTCCAGGATTTCCCACAACGTTTTCTTCTCGGTGTGGTCCGGGCAGGCGGGATATCCGGCCGCCGGTCGGATCCCCCGGTATTGCTCCTCCAGCAATTGCGGAATGCCCAGGTTTTCGGAATTTCCGAATCCCCACTGCTTTCGCGCTTCATGGTGCAGGTATTCCGCGAAGGCTTCGGCGAGTCGGTCCGCCAGGGCCTCAGCCATGATGGCGTTGTAGTCGTCGTGCTGACGCTTGAACTCTTCGACCAACTCCGACAGCCGATGTCCGGTGGTCACTGCGAATGCTCCGATGTAGTCGTTGGGCGATGGAGTGCCTGGGGCCTCGGACTTGGGCGCGATAAAGTCGGAGAGGGACCAGTTGGGGGTTCCGTCTTCCTTGGCCACTTGTTGCCGAAGGAAATGGAGCCGTGCCCGCACAGTGGTGCGGGAGTCGTCCGTATACAATTCGACATCGTCTCCGACTCGATTGGCCGGGAAAAAGCCATAGACACCGCGGGCGGTGATGAGCTTTTCGTTGACCAACCGGTCCAGCAGCGCCTGGGCATCGGCGAAGAGTTTCCGGGCTTCTTCGCCATGTTTGGGATGGTCCAGAATGGAGGGATACCGTCCGCGGAGTTCCCAGGTATGGAAGAAGGGTGACCAATCGATGTACTCCCGCAGGGTCGACAGATCGACCTCGTCCAGCACCTTCAACCCGGTGAAGGCCGGTTGCGGCAAATCATTGTAGTTGAGGCGGGGTGTATGAGCCCGCGCCTCGGTCAGGGGCAGGAGCTTTTGCCGTGTTCCGGCGTGCTGACTTCGGAGTTGCTCGTAGTCGGTCTTCAACTGGGCGACGAAATCCGCCCGATAGTCTTCGCTCAACAGATTGCTGACCACGGGCACCGCGCGGCTGGCGTCAAGAACATGAACGACGGGCTGACTGTAGTGACTGGAGATTTTGACGGCGGTATGCGCGCGGCTGGTGGTGGCGCCGCCGATGAGCAGCGGCACCCGGAAGCCGAGCCGTTCCATCTCCCGGGCGACATGGGCCATTTCATCCAGCGACGGAGTGATGAGTCCGCTCAAGCCGATGACGTCGACCTGATGTTCCCGGGCAGCGGCAAGAATCTTGTCGCACGAGACCATCACCCCCAAATCGATGACCTGATAGCTGTTACAGCCGAGGACCACACCGACGATGTTCTTGCCGATGTCATGGACGTCGCCCTTGACCGTGGCCAGCAGCACCTTGCCCTGCGCCTTGGATTCTTCACCCCGTTCGGCCTTCAGCGCCTTTTCGGCTTCCATGAAGGGGGTCAGGTAGGCGACCGCCTTTTTCATCACGCGGGCCGACTTGACCACCTGAGGCAAAAACATTTTTCCAGCGCCGAAGAGGTCTCCGACTACGCTCATGCCCGCCATCAGCGGACCCTCGATCACGGAAAGCGGTCGACCATACTTCACCCGGGCCTCTTCGATATCCTGATCGATGTGGGCGTCGATCCCCTTGACCAGAGAATGCTCGAGCCGCTGTTCAATCGTCCCGCTGCGCCATTCCTCGGCGGTCTTTTCCTTGGTGGCGGCATTCGCGTTCCCTGCCTGCTTGATGCGTTCGCCGTACTCGACCAGTCGTTCGGTGGCGTCGGGACGACGGTTCAAGAGGACGTCTTCAACCAACACCCGCAGGTCGGCGGGGATTTCCTCGTAGATTTCGAGCATCCCGGCATTGACGATGCCCATGTCCAACCCGGCGCGGATGGCATGGTACAGGAAGGCGCTGTGCATGGCCTCCCGAACGGTGTTGTTGCCCCGGAAGCTGAACGAAATGTTGGAAATGCCGCCGCTCACCTTCGCCAGCGGGAGGTTTTCCTTGATCCACCGCGTGGCGGCGATGAAGTCGACGGCGTAGTTGTTGTGTTCCTCGATCCCGGTGGCAACGGTCAGGATGTTGGGGTCAAAGATGATGTCCTGCGGAGGAAAGCCCACCTGGTCCACCAGGATACGGTAGGCGCGCTCGCAGATTTCTATTTTGCGCTGGAAACTGTCGGCCTGGCCCTTTTCGTCGAAGGCCATCACCACCACGGCCGCGCCGTACCGCCGGACCAACCGGGCTTGTTCGAGAAATTTCTCCTCCCCTTCCTTGAGGGAGATGGAATTGACCACACCCTTGCCCTGAAGGCAGCGAAGTCCCGCCTCAATGACCGACCATTTTGAGGAGTCGATCATGAACGGCACCCTGGCGATCGCGTCGTCCGAAGAGATGAGATTGAGGAAGCGGGTCATCGCCGCCGGCCCGTCCAGCATCCCTTCATCCATGTTGATGTCGATGATCTGGGCACCGGCCTCGACCTGCTGTTGGGCAACCGAGACGGCTTCGGCATAATTGCCCGAGAGGATCAGCTTCGAGAACCGGGGGGAGCCGGTGACGTTGGTTCGTTCACCGATATTGACGAAATTGGTGATGGGACTGAGTTCGAAGGCCTCCATGCCCGACAGGCGTAGCCATGGCTCGGCCCTGGCAACGACCCTCGGCTTGCATCCGCGGACCGCCTCGGCGATGGCCCGGATATGGGCTGGAGTGGTACCGCAGCAGCCGCCCACCACGTTGAGGAAGCCGGCTTCCGCCCATTCCTTGAGCTTTGGGAACAGCGTGGCAGGAGTCTCCGGAAATCCAGTTTCCGAGAGCGGATCGGGCAGCCCGGCATTCGGATAGAAACAGGTATAGGTGGGGGCGATGCGCACCAGGTCTTCCACAAACGGGCGCATTTCCGCCGGTCCCAGGGCGCAATTGAGCCCGATGGTCAACGGTGCCGCATGCGCGACCGAATTCCAAAACGCCTCCACCGTCTGGCCTGTCAGGGTTCGTCCCGACCGGTCGGTGATGGTCCCGGAAATCATGAGGGGCACCCGTCGACCGCCCCGGGCAAAGACGTCGAGAATGGCAAAAAGGGCCGCCTTGGCGTTCAGGGTGTCGAAAATGGTTTCAACCAGGAGGAGATCGATTCCGCCTTCGAGCAACGCCTCCACCTGTTCCCGATAGGCCTGTTGAAGTTGTTCAAAACGGACGGAGCGGAAGCCGGCATCATTGACCTCGGGGGACAGGGAGGCGGTCACCGGCATGGGACCAATGGCTCCCGCTACAAATCGCTGCTGTCCGGTCGCCTGAGTCACCTGGTCCGCCGCCGAGCGGGCAACCCGGGCCGCCGCCAGATTCATCTCGCGGCTGATTTGCTGCAGAAACGGGTCTTGGACGACCCGATCGAAAAACGCCTGATCCTTTCGGCCTTCGTGGTGGGCAAAAAGAAAATCGTGTTGACCGATGGTTGTCGCCCCAAAGGTATTGGTCTCGATGATGTCCGCCCCGGCCTCCAGGTACTGCCGGTGGATTTCCTCGATGACGTGCGGTTGTGTCAGCAGCAGCAACTCGTTGTTGCCCTTCTGATCCTTGCCCGACCAGTCGGCAAATCGGTCTCCGCGGTAATGGGCCTCACCCAGCTTGTAACGCTGGATCATGGTGCCCATGGCCCCGTCAATGATGGCAATCCGCTCCTGAAGAAGCGCCTCAAAGGGGTGGAGTGCCGAAGGCTGAACCGGAGTGGAGGGTGCGACCATAACGTTTTCACTCAAAGAATACCGGAATCAAGGGGCAACTCAAGAGTCAAATCAACGTATCGAGATATGATGATATGATGGATTTCAATCCATAAAGCGATCCAAATCGGTGCGGGCTCTTGCCCATCCCGGGCCGTGTTCCTAGAGTTCCTTGCGTGGAAATCAATCGTACCTTGGGACGTTATGCCGTGGGCCTTTGCCTTGGGATGGGACTGCTTTCACCGGTGGTTCGGGCGGAGGTGGATGTGGAAAGCTTCAAGCAATTGCAGTCGGAGGTATCGGCCCTCACGGAAAGCCGGGATACCCTGGCAGGGGAATACCGCAAATTGCGGGATGAACTGGCCGCATTACGGGCCGAAAATTCGGAGCTCAAGCAGCGTCTGATTTCCGCGACCGCCCGGGAATACGCGACCCGGGACGATCTGCGGAAGGTGGTGGAGCAGGTCCAGGAAGTGGACAAGCGCCGGGGGGCGGATGCCGCCCTTGTCCGCGAAAAGTTGGAAGAGCTGGCACGTCAGCTGAGCAAACCGGTGGCCATCCCGCCTTCGGTAGACCCGGGTCCGTCACGCCCGCCGGGCACCGGCAAAAAGCCGGTGGACGAAGCTCCCCTTCCCTCGGAGTACTACGAGTACACGATGAAGGAGGGCGACATCCTGAGTGTGGTCGTCTCGGAGTACAATCAGAGCCAGGGCTTGAAGGTCCGGCTGGCGCAGGTCCTCAAGGCCAATCCCAATATCAAGGACCCCAACCGGATTCCCGTGGGGACCAAGTTGCGGATTCCGATCATCAAATAGCCGGCCCTACGG
>CAIPFS010000537.1 GCA_903864375.1 uncultured Verrucomicrobiota bacterium | reverse complement strand
GCAGCAGGAGTTCGGCGGCGCTGTCGGCAAAGCGATGGCCCTTCCGGTTGAGATGGAATCGTTCGGGTGTCCATTCCGCCCAACCGCGTGTCACCAACTCCTCCAATTCCGCCTTCCACTCCGTCCGGAGGTCCAGACCGCTCCGCGCCTTGAACTCGGCAAAGGACCAACCCGAATTCAGGCGGAGGCCAAAGGCGGCCAGTTCTCCGGCAGCCGCCACGGGTCCGAGGGCCTCGGCAAACTCCTTGGCCCGTCGTCCGCGCTCAAGCTGCTCCATCCAGAGCTGGGTGTTGGCCCAGTTCCGGGAGCGGACCCCGTCCACCAGTTCACAGGCACTGGGACCGACACCATTGCTGGGTTCACCCAGCCAGTAGCCGAGATTGTGCCGGCAAGCCCGACTGGGATAGTCGCCGGATGCTCCGTCGTCCTGGGCGAAGTTGGCCACCTCGTATTGACGGAATCCGGCCGCCGTGGCCCGGTCGATCAAGGTATCATACATGACACACGCCAATTCCTCATCGACGTCGAACTGTCCGGCGGCCAGTTGCTCGTAGAGGGGGGTGTCTTCTTCATAGATGACCTCATAGCAGCTGAGGTGTTCACTCCCGAGAGCCAGGGCCTCGCTCAAGGTCTGCTGCCACAACTCCAGGGTTTGCCCCGGAATGGCAAACATCAGGTCCAGGTTCACGTTGTCGAAGCCCGCCGACCGCAAGACATCATAGCTGCGAAAGACCATCTCCCGGGTGTGGATGCGTCCGAGACGCTCGAGCAGCGCGGTGTCCAGGGATTGCACCCCCATGGAAACACGGTTGACGCCATACGACCGCCAAAGCCGGGCTTTATCCAGGGAAACGGTTGCCGGATTGGACTCCACCGACCATTCGGCGGCTCCCAGCAGATTGAAACGCCGCATCGCCTCCAAAATGGTTTCCCATTGCCGGAGGTTCAGGAGGGACGGGGTGCCTCCCCCGAAAAAAACCGTGTCCGGACGGCATCGCCCGGCAACCAACTCCAATTCCCGCACCAGGGCGGAGACGTATCGATCAATGACGTCTCCGGAAGGAGGGGCCGAGTAAAAGGCACAGTAATCGCACTTGTGGGCACAAAACGGGACATGAACATAGAGGCTCCTCACCGCCCCGCGGGAAGCCGTTAAACCACTCCCCGGGGAGGGACTCGATGGCAAACCTCCAGTGCGTGTTGGGACCAATTCCATACTTTCAGGTTGGCACGTGACGGGTCACCTGCCAACCGTCGGGTTTCAGGCAACGGCAGAGGCTCAGCCCGGCAGCAGGCGCAAGGCGTATTCGAGACCATCGACCAGGGCGTGCAAGCTGGCGGAGATGATATTTTCACTCACGCCGACAGTTCCCCAATCGCGTTGACCATTGCTGCTGGTGATGAGGACCCGGGTTTTGGCGGCTGTTCCAGCCACTCCATCCAGGATGCGCACCTTGTAGTCGGTCAACTTCACCTGTTCCAATTGGGGAAAGGATTTGATCAAGGCGCTGCGAAGGGCGCCGTCGAGAGCATTCACGGGACCATCGCCATCCGCGACGGTGTGGTGAATGGTCTCACCCACCTTGACCTTCACGGTCGCCTCGCAGACCGATTCCAACGGGTTGCCGCGCATCGAAACATGGTAGGCCTCGACCGAAAAATGGGTCCGGGTGCCGGGTTGCAGCACATTTTGAATCAGCAGGGCCAGGGAGGCTTCGGCGGCTTCGTACTCAAATCCGGCATTTTCCCGTTCCTTGACCTTTTCCGTGATCTGCCGGGTCTCGGGTTGGGTCGGGGAGAGTTCAAATCCCAATTCCCGGGCTTTAAGGAGAATATTGGACCGTCCCGACATGTCGCTGACCAGCACCCGCCGGTGGTTGCCCACGGATTCCGGGGTGATGTGTTCGTAACTACGGGCGACCCGTTCAATGGCATGGACATGGATGCCGCCCTTGTGGGCGAACGCCGTCTGTCCCACCCACGGCTGACGTGGGTCATGCCGGAGATTGGCAATCTCATCCACAAACTCCGACAATTCCTTCAACTTGGGGAGCGATTCGGCGGGAACTCCGATGCGGCGAAGCTTGTAGTGAATCAGCGGGATGATGCTGGTGAGGTTGCAATTCCCGGTCCGTTCGCCGTAGCCGTTGATGGTACCCTGGATTTGGATGGCCCCACCGGCGAGTCCGGCCAGCCCGTTGGCCACCCCCAGTCCGCAATCGTTGTGCGTGTGGATGCCCAGGGGTGCCCGAAGATGGGCGGCCGCTGTGGCGGTGATGCCTTCGACCTCGTTGGGCAGCGCCCCCCCGTTGCTGTCACACAAGATCACGCAGGCCGCACCGGCTTCCGCCGCCGCCCGCCAGGTGGTGAGCGCGTATTCCGGTTCGTCCTTGAAACCATCAAAGGAATGTTCGGCGTCATACATGACCGTCCGGCCTTGATCCTTGAGGTAGCGGATGGTGTCGGAGATCATGGCGATATTCTCGTCCGGCGTGACCCGCAGGACCTCGGTGACGTGGAGCAACCAACTCTTTCCAACGATGGTGATCACCGGACTGCCCGAATCGAGCAGCATCCGGATTTGCTCGTCATTTTCGACAGCCTGGCCCTTGCGCCGGGTGAATCCAAAAGAGGCAATTCTGGCGTTCCTCCAGGTCCGACGGCGCGCCTCCTGGAAGAACTCCAGGTCCTTGGGATTGGAGCCCGGCCATCCGCCCTCAATATAATGGACACCAAAGGCGTCGAGGCGCTCGGCAATGCGAAGCTTGTCGGCCAGGGAAAAATTGATGCCTTCGCCCTGCGAACCGTCTCGCAGGGTCGTGTCGTAGATTTCAACAGGTGTGGACATGTCAGTTGGGGAGGGGTGTTGCCCAAACAAAAACCCCGTTCCAGGAAGCGGAACGGGGTTTTCGAAGGCGAAAAGGCGTTCAGCTCCGATGAAACTCGGAAATTTTTCGAATCGCAGGAATGTTTCGAATCGCGGAAGGGGTTCGAAAAAGGATGTCCGCCCCACCAAAATCCGGTGGGTTTCCCAGCAAGCAGAAATGGGAAGCTGACTTCACTTTCGAGAAGGTTGATGTACGGACCTCAATTGACAAGGGGAAAAAAAGGAGTCGGGACCGGTCGCCCCGAACGGCCCTGGGCCGATCAGATGCCCCAGTCGCGACGCAGGTTTTGCCGACTTTCAATTGCGATGCGCTCCGGACCTTCGTCGAAATTAAAGACCTCGACCGACGCGAATCCGTTGTAGCCAACCTCCCGGAGGGCCTGACCGATGGGGACAAAG
>CAIPFS010000536.1 GCA_903864375.1 uncultured Verrucomicrobiota bacterium | reverse complement strand
TGACCACCGCCTCCCCTTCCTCGATTGAAAAGGAGGTTCCACACAGCACCCGTTGTGTTCCGAGCGTCTTGTGAAGGTCCCGAACTTCAATCATGAGGGTTCAGGGTGCAAACAGCCGGGTCAGGAACACCGTCAGAAAGAAGTTACTGACCAGAATACTGATGCTGGCCGCCACGACCGCATCGGTCGTCGCCCTTCCGACCCCCTCGGCACCATGGCTGCAGGTCAGTCCCTTGTAACAACTGACCAGCGCAATGACAGCGCCGAAAACCGTTGCCTTGATCATCCCGATCATCACGTCGCTGGGGTCCGTGTAACGGTCAATGTTTGCCATGTAATACGGTCCACTGATTCCGAGGAGGTGAATGCCGACCGCGTAACTGGCGGCGATTCCAACGACCACGGCTTCCGCCGTCAGCAAGGGTGCAGCCACCGTACACGCAACAAGTCTGGGTACCACGAGATAATCCACCGGATGCGTCGCCAGGGTCCGCAGGGCATCAATTTGTTCGGTCACCTTCATGGTTCCGAGTTCCGCGGCCATGGAGGCTCCCACGCGGGCCGTGAGCATCAGCCCCGCAAGGACCGGCCCCAACTCGCTGCTCATGCCCACGCTCACGACCGCCCCGGTTGCCGATTCCATCTTGAACTTGTGAAACTGGAAAAAGGTCTGGGCGCAAAGAACCATCCCGGTCGCAGCGCCGGTGGTCATGACGACACTTTGGGATTTTACCCCGACGAGATACAGCTGGCTGAGCACCTCCCGATAGGACGGCGACTGGTAACGGAGGGAACGGGCGGCCTCCACGACCAGCACGGACAATTCCCCCAATTCCCGCAAAAACTCCCGGAAATGGCGTCGGAATTTGGGCAACAACATCAATCGAGACAAAAACTAGCGGGTTTGGCAGACCGGGCCAATCGCTTTTCCATGCACTTCCGATGTGTTTCAGAAAAAATCCCCTTCCCCGACTGCTCCCCATCCCCCACATTCGCCACTCGTTTTATGGACGTGCGACTTCCCAAGATCGGCGACAGTGCGGACAGCGGCACTGTCGTGAGCATCCTTGTCAGGCCCGGTGACACCATCACCGCCGGCCAGACCGTGATTGAACTCGAGCAGGAAAAGGCGGTGGCGCCGATTCCAGCAAGTGCCGGGGGCAAGGTGCTGGAAATCAAGGTCAAAGAAGGGGACAAGATTTCGGTCGGCACCGTAATCCTCACCCTGGAGGGAGCCTCTGCTTCGCCCGGTGCCCCCCCGCCGGCCGCCAAGAGCCCGACGGCGGCCCGGGTCGCCCCGGCGCGACCGGTGGTGACGGATATCGATGACGCCGAGGACGATGACGATGCCACGGAATCGGATGAAGCCGATGGCGGTGCCCCGGCGGTGGCGTCTCCCTACGTCCGCAAGGTCGCCCGTGATTTGGGCATCAAGTTGAGCCGGGTCCGGGGCAGCGCTTCGGGCGGACGGGTCGTTCTGGAAGATCTCGCCCGATATATTGCGCGGCTCGAGCGCGGAGTTGCGCGGGCTGGCCGCCACGCGGAAGAGCCCAAGGGCCTGGTATTCCCATTGGTCAATCAGGATTTCAGTCTGTTTGGTCCGGTGACCTCGGAGCCCCTGAGTGCCCTGCGCAAGGTCATCAGTGCCCGCATGGTGGAAAACAAGATCACGCTTCCCCATGTCACCCAGTTCGACGAGGCGGACATGACCCGCATCGAAGAGCTGCGGAAAAAATTCAAGGCGGCCTACGAAGCGGCCGGGGTGAAACTTTCGCCGACGCCCTTCTTGATCAAGGCGTTGGTGCAAACCTTGAAACGCCATCCCAAGTTCAATGCCAGCGTCAACGAGGTGGCTGAGACCCTGGTTCTTAAGGGGTACTACCACATTGGAATTGCCGTTGATACCGAGGCCGGACTTCTGGTGCCGGTGCTGCGCGATGCCGACAAGAAGTCTCTTCTGGAACTCTCCCGCGATCTTGCCGCTCTGGCGGAAAAGGCCCGGGAACGCAAGGTTTCGGCCGATGACATGAAAGGGGGCTCGTTCACCATCTCGAATCAAGGTGCCATTGGAGGCGGCCATTTCACACCGGTCATCAACAAGCCGGAGACTGCCATCCTGGGATTGGGGAGGACCCGCCTCAAACCCGTGGTCACCGCCGCGGGTAAAATTGAAGCGCGCCCGTTGCTTCCCATCACCATCAGCTACGATCATCGGGTGATTGATGGCGGTGGAGCCGCCCGGTTCACCGTCGATCTGATCAAGGCCATCGAGGAGTTCCCGGAGCAGGACGCAGCGATCTAAACTTCGATCAACCATGGACCCGATTCAGACCGACATTGTCGTCGTAGGCGGCGGCCCCGGGGGCTATGCGGCGGCATTTTATGCTGCCGACCTCGGACAACGAGTGATCCTCGTCGAGAAAGACGCCCGACTGGGCGGTGTGTGCATGAACCGGGGATGCATTCCATCCAAGGCGCTGCTCAACGCCGCCCACACCATCAGTGCAGCGCGTGAATCCGCTCATCGCGGCATCACCTTTGGCTCGCCCACCATCGACGTGAATCAATTGCGTGCGTGGAAGGACTCGATCGTCTCCAAACTCGGCCAGGGAATCTCCAGTCTGGCCAAGATGCGAGGGGTGACCGTGATTCAAGGACGCGGCTATTTCGAGGGGTCCGACACCCTTCGCGTCGAAACCGCCTCCGGGCAACAATTGATCCAATTTGGTCGCGCCATTGTGGCGGTCGGTTCCCGACCGGCAATGCCGGCCGCGTTTGATTTGGGCAACCCCCGGGTGATGACTTCGACCGAGGCTCTGGAGGTCCCTGAAATCCCCCCCACGCTCTTGATCGTGGGCGGCGGCTACATCGGCATGGAATTGGGAACGGTCTACGCAACGCTCGGTTCCAAGGTGACGGTCATCGAGGCCACCGAATCGATTCTGGCCGGAGCCGACGCCGACCTCATTCGTCCAGTGGTTGCCTTTGCCCGCAAGGCGTTTCACGAAACCCGGCTCAAGGCCAAGGTCAAATCGATGCAAACCGTGGGGCATCAGATCAAGGTCATCAGCGAATTTGAGGGCCGCACGCTGGAAGAACTGTACGATCGGGTTCTTGTTTCAGTGGGCCGGACTCCCAACAGCCGGGATCTCGGCCTTGAGAATACCCAGGCTCGACTGGATGACCGCGGATTCATTCAGGTCGATGAACGGATGCAAACGGCAGACCCCAAGATTTCCGCCGTTGGCGACATCGCCGGTGGAATTCTACTTGCCCACAAGGCCAGCAAGGAGGCGCGCATTGCCGTCGAAGCCATCTGCGGCGAAGGCAAACCCGTCAATCGGGATTACGTGATTCCCGCCGTGGTCTTCACCGACCCTGAGATTGCCTGGGTGGGCCTGACGGAGAATGAAGCCCGCCAAAAAAATCTGACGGTCGAAGTGGCCAAATTCCCGTGGGGTGCCAGCGGACGTGCGCTGACCTACGACCGGGTGGACGGCCTGACGAAACTCATTCTCGAGCCGGAAACACACCGCATCCTCGGAGTGGGCCTGGTGGGGCATGGCGCCGGGGAATTGATTGGCGAAGCCGCGGTGGCCATTGAAATGGGAGCGACGGCGGAGGATCTGGCGGCCATTGTTCATCCGCATCCGACCCTTTCCGAAACCATCATGGAGGCTGCCGAAGTCTTTTTCGGTCACGCCACCCATGTTTTTGCGCGCAAAAAAGTGGAGCATTAAAAAATCCGGCTGGTTTTCTTGACCCCGGCAATTTCATCAGGAACGCTTACTCTCACTGGCTTCAGCGCATTGCTGCGGTCCCACCTCATCCACGGAATGAATCCCTATCGAATTTCCCGTCAGATTCTGCCTTTACTCCTTGCCAGCATGGCCATCGCTGAAGACAAACCGGATCTCTCAAACCCGTTGCAACGGAGCAGTTACGCCATCGGCGTGGACATTGGCAGAAGCGTCAAGCGCCAGCCGATCGATTTCGATGCCAAGGCCATCGCGGCCGGGTTGATTGACGGTTACAGCGGCGGAACCCTGGCGCTCACCGATGCCGAGCTCAAGGAGGTTTTGTCCAAGCTTCAGGACGAATTCCGCACCAAGGCTGCCGCCAAACAGCAGCAGGCGCTGGCAGAGAACCAGAAAAAGGGGGAACAATTCCTGGTCGAAAATGGCAAGAAGGACGGAGTGAAGACCACCGCCAGCGGGCTTCAATATCAGGTGATCAAGTCCGGTTCGGGAAAGACCCCGGGCAAGAAGGATACAGTCAAGGTTCATTATCATGGCACCTTGGTCGACGGCACCGTGTTTGACAGTTCTGTCGACCGGGGCGAACCCATTTCATTTCCCGTCGACGGTGTCATCCCCGGCTGGACCGAGGCGCTTCAGCTGATGAAGGAGGGTGATAAGTGGAAAATCTTTATTCCGTCGAGCCTGGCCTATGGCGAACGGGGTGCCGGTGAAAAGATCGGCCCCAACAGCACCCTGGTGTTTGAAGTGGAGTTGCTTGCGGTCGAAGGCTCTTCGAAATAGAAGTCGAAGATAATCAAGTCCCATGGGACGAATCGAGGGATGGCTGAGAAAGCCGTTCCCTTGACATTCACCAGGGCCGCCTTTTAATCTCCCAACAAACGATGCGTTCGATTCAACAGCTCCCGACTAAACCGATCCGCCTGATGGCGGCGTCGGTTTCTTTGGTTGCCTGGCGTCATCACGTGATGGCCAAGGTAGCCTGGCAGACCGGGCGGAGGGTCGAAGCTTAGGAATTTGGAAATTGCCTACTCAAAACCCCCGCCTCCCTTCCCAGGTTGGCGGGTTTTTTGTTTTCCCGCCACGGGGTCCAAGGGTCGCTCCCCAAATGAAACCGATTCCCTCCCCTTCCCGATCGCCATCGCTTTTTGCGGTTTGCGCCGCGTTTGCGGCCGTTTATCTGATTTGGGGTTCCACCTACCTTGCCATCCGGATTGGTGTCAAAACGCTTCCACCCTTTTTGCTGGGCGGCAGTCGCTTCAGCTTCGCCGGCCCGGTTCTCATGGCCGTCGCCGCCCTCTTCGGGGCTTCGTGGCCCACTGTCAGACAATGGCGTGCCGCAGCGATCACAGGTGGATTGATGCTGGTGGGCGGCAACGGATTGGTGGTCCTTGCAGAACGGGAGGTCCCCTCGTCGATCACGGCCTTGATCATTGCGACCACCCCGGTCTGGTTTGCCTTGGGTGATTGGGTGCGTCCCGGCGGCCAGCGTCCCTCACGGCGGGCATGGATTGGCATCGCGCTGGGAATGACGGGAGTTGCCTACCTCTCATTCTCAAGAACCGGGGACAAGGGCTCCCTGGCCATTTCCCTTCCCGGTCTTGCCCTGCTGGTGGCGGCCACGATCAGTTGGGCGGCCGGTTCGCTCCTGGTAAAGCATCTCGAAAAGCCGGCGTCACCCTGGATGATGTCTGGCGCCCAAATGTCCTGCGGGGGTGTCTTCCTCCTGATACTCGCGGCGATACACGGGGAATTCAACCAATGGAGGCCTGAAACCGTGGCCACCGACGGGTGGATTTCCCTCGGCTACCTGGTGGTGTTCGGCTCGTGGATTGGCTTCAGCGCCTACGTGTGGCTGCTGAAAGTCAGCTCCCCTTCGCGGGTTTCCACCTATGCCTACGTGAATCCCGTGGTGGCGGTTTTTCTGGGTTGGTTATTGCTGGGTGAAGAGCTTTCCCTGCATACCGTGGTGTCCGCCGCGGTTCTGTTGACGGGTGTGGCCATCGTGGTCTGGCCCAATCGCTCCATCGCATCCCGACCCCTTTCCAAGTCCGCCTGAATTCCCTACGCTCCATCGCCATGCTTCTGGTTATCGACAACTACGACTCCTTTACCTTCAACCTGGTCCAGTATCTGGGTGAAATGGGGGCGCAGATGCAGATTCATCGCAATGACCAGATCACGGTATCGGACGCCCTGGCATTGAATCCGGAACGGGTTCTCATTTCTCCCGGCCCCTGCTCCCCAAGGGAGGCCGGGCTCTCGAATGATTTGATTCGGGGATTTGCCGAACGTCGGGTGCCGTTGCTCGGTGTCTGCCTCGGGCACCAGTGCATTGCCCACACCTTCGGAGCCAGTGTCGTCGTGAACTATCGGATGATGCATGGGAAAACGTCGCCCATCCATCACGATGGCCGGGATTTGTTTGCTGGAATGCCCACACCATTCAAGGCGACACGGTATCATTCACTCGTGGTTCGTCGTGAAACCCTTCCTCCCGAACTGGAGGTGACCGCCTGGACCGACGAAGACGAAATCATGGGTCTCCGACATCGGCATCTGCCCATCTGGGGGGTTCAGTTTCATCCCGAGAGCATTCTCACGGAAAACGGGCGGCAGTTGCTGGCCAACTTCCTCAAACTCCCATGAGCGACGATGTTCGGACTGGTTCCAATGGAGAGCGCCTCTTTCGAGGGATTGCCGCGGCGGGTGGTGTGGTCCATGCCCGCGTCCTGGTCCTTCGCCAGGCAGCTCCGGAGGTGGCCCAGCGGACCATCCCTGAAGACGGAATCGAGGCAGAACGGTTGCGGTTTCAGGAAGCGTTGCTGGAGACCCGGCGACAGATTCAGAAGATTCAACACAAAGTCAGCGAAGCCATGGGGGCTCAGGAAGCGGGGATCTTTGATGCCCACCTGCTCACCCTGGAAGACCCGAACCTGACGCAGCAGGTTGTCCGCCGGATGACGAACGATCGCGTCAACGCAGAATGGGCATTTCACGAGGTCATCAACCAGTATGCAGCGGCCCTCCAAGCAGTCGAAGACGAATACCTCCGGGAACGGGCGGCGGATATCCGCGATATCGGCAATCGGGTTCTGAACAACCTGATGGGACTGGCCGCCGAGCAAGGTCTGGCGCGGATGACGCAACCGTCGATCGTCATCGCCCATGACCTGGCACCGAGCACCACAGCCATGCTGGATCGGAGCAAGGTGCTGGGGTTTGTCACCGAAGCCGGCGGGGTGACCAGTCACACCGCCATCATGGCGAGAAAATTGAGGATTCCGGCCATCGTCGGCCTTTCTGAGGCCACCCGCAGAGTCCAAAGCGGTGATTATGCCCTCGTCGACGGCCACGGCGGGGCATTGATTATCAATCCGACGGATGCCACCCTGTTCCAGTACGGTCAAATCAGGGAGCGTCGCGCCGCACTCGACCAACGGTTGCTCGATTTGCGGGAACAACCCGCAGTGACCCTGGACGGGCATCGAATGGTGCTGGCGGCCAATATTGATGAACCCGGGGATGTGATCGAAGCACAGCGTGTCGGTGCCGAGGGAATCGGATTGTTCCGGACGGAGTACCTGTTCCTCCGCCCCGGTGAACTTCCCGATGAAGCGGCCCAGACGACTGCCTATCGCATGGCCGCGGAGGCGGCTGCCCCCCATGCGGTGGTCATACGAACGATGGATCTCGGAGGGGACAAGCTTTTCCCGGGGGCCACGATCGAGGCGAATCCATTTCTTGGATGGAGGGCCATCCGCATCAGTCTGGCACATCGCGATTGGTTTGCCGCCCAACTCCGCGCGACCCTGAGGGCCAGTGCTTTCGGGAAGGTGCGATTGATGTACCCCATGATTTCAAGTCTGGAGGAACTGGTCGACGCCAATGCCATTCTGGAAATATGCCGCGAGGAACTCCGGAACGAGGGCGTTTCCTTTGATGAAGGCATGGAAGTCGGGATGATGATTGAAGTTCCTGGAGCCGCACTGATCGCCAATCAACTGGCACCGCATGTGGATTTTTTCAGTCTCGGAACCAACGATTTGACCCAATACACCCTTGCCGTGGACCGGATGAACGAGCGGGTCGCCTCACTGCATCGATTCGGCCATCCTGCCGTTCTCCGGTTGATCGATCTCACTGTGCAGGCGGCCCGAAGGCATGGTTGCCGCGTGAGCGCCTGTGGTGAGGCCGCCGGTGATCCGGCATTCATTCCGCTGTTCGTCGGCCTGGGGGTGGAAGAACTGAGCGCGACGGCATCCGTCCTGCCGGAGGCCAAATTCCTGATGCGACGATTGAAATACACCGAGGCGGTCGCGCTGGCCGAATCCGCACTGGCCCAAGGGAGTGCCGATGAGGTGGAACGCCAATCACGGGCGCTGGCTGAAAGTGTTGCTCCGGAACTTTTCTCGGACCGCTAGGATCCTCTGCGACCGGAAGAAGAGGCGTTGATTTCCATCCAATTCATGGAGATTCTGCCCAAAGCTTTTTCTCGACACTCCATGAAAGTCATCATTCTTGCTGCCGGCTATGCGACGCGTCTTTATCCATTGACGCTGACCCAGCCCAAACCTTTGCTCACGGTGGCGGGCAAGCCCATGGTGGACTATGTCCTCGACAATCTGGCCACCATTCCGAATCTCGACCGGGTCTATCTGGTCACCAACGCCAAATTTGCCGGACACTTTGAGCGTTGGGCGGAGAATTACCGGGCCGCCAAGACGCCTTTGAACTTCACCATCGTCAACGATGGTTCCACGGATGATACCAACAAGCTGGGGGCCATTGGCGATCTTCACCTGGTCTTGAATCGGGAGAATCTCGATGATGACATCATCGTGGTGGCGGGTGACAATCTCTTCAGTCAAACGCTTCAGGAGTTCGGTTCCTTCTGTGCGGCGAAAAACCAGCCGGTACTGGGGATCTACGATGTGGGATCCATGGATCAGGCCAGAAAATATGGAGTGGTCGACGTGGATCAGACCGGACGTATTTTGAGCTTTGAAGAAAAGCCAGCTCATCCCGCCAGCAGTCAGATTGGCATCGCCCTGTATTATTACCCGAAAGCCGTTCTTCCGTTGATTCGCCAGTATATCGCCGAGGGAAACAATCCCGATCAGCCGGGACGGCTCATCCAGTGGCTCTATCCCCGGACTGCCGTCTACACCTGGACGGTTCCGGGACTTTGGTTCGATATTGGCTCGAAGGAGACACTCGAGGAGGCGAACCGCATTTTCGGACGGCATTGAAGTCCACCGATCATCGGGCATCGTCCCGAGTTCCATCGCTGAGCCCGGTTTCGGATGGGGTCGATTCCCCGGTCCTGGAGGTGGACCGTTTGAGCATCCAGCGGGACTCGACCGTCATCCTTTCCGAGGTGAGTTGGAGACTCAACCGCGGAGAGCATTGGGTTGTCCTTGGGGCCAATGGATCCGGGAAGACCTCTCTGCTTTCCGCCCTGACAGGCTATCTCACTCCCACCTCGGGACGCGTCGAGGTGCTCGGGAGGCGTTTTGGTGCCAGTGATTGGCGCGACCTGCGATGTCAGGTGGGGTTGGTCAGTTCATCGCTTCGTCAGCGAATGGCCGACGATGAGCCAGCCTTGTTCAGCGTGGCCAGCGGGCGTTACGCCATGATCGATTTTTGGGGGACCCCGTCAAAGGCCGATCAGCGGGCCGCCCGCGCCCTTCTATCCCAGGTCGAGGGCAGTCACCTGGAGTCGAGAACCTGGGCCGTGCTGAGCCAGGGGGAACGACAGAGGGTGTTGATCGCACGAGCGTTGATGTCCCAGCCGAGGATACTGATTCTCGATGAACCCTGCGCCGGCCTCGATCCGGTCGCCCGTGACCGATTTCTCAAATTTGTCGAACGCTGGGGGTGCCAACCAAACGCACCCACGCTCATTCTCGTCACTCATCACGTCGAGGAGATTTGCCCGCTGTTCTCCCATGGACTGCTTCTGAAAGGAGGCAGGGTGATGTCCATGGGCCCCCTCGCAGCTCAATTGAACTCCAAAAACCTGTCGGATGTCTTTGGCGAGGCGGTCCGGATCCGGCGTAGTGCGGGTAGATACCAACTCACCGTGACGGGAAGCAGTCGCCACATTATTTGACCCGCGCACCAGCTCGCAGGTCGAGACAGACCAGGCGATCCTCGCTTCGCAGATAAAGGCGTCCATTGGAGAGGACCGGTCCCGCCCAGCACGGGTAATGAAGACTCGGCACCTGCCATCGGCTGATTTCCTCGCAGGCGGTCGGGGTTGGTCGGAAGATACCGAGAAGTCCCCCCTCGCCCAGGGCATACAGCCGGCCATCGGCGTAAAGCAACGAACCGCGTCCGAAAACAGGGGGCTGGGTGGCACTATGCTTCTCCCAATGTTCGTCGCGATCCCAGGCTACCGTGCCCGATTTCCATTCGACGCACCGGAGCCGCGCATCCGGCTCATTCCGTCCGCTGAATCCGTACAAATATCCATCCAACAAAACGGGGGTGCTCCAGTGCGCCTCCAGTCCGAGGCCTGACCAGCGTTCTATTGCAGCGGACTGTCCCGGCACGTACTTGAGGAGCACGGAACCCGTCCGGTAGTAGGCACTCGATATCAAAACCTCGTCGCCCGAGGCCACCGGGTTTGCGGCATTCACGGATTCCTCGACCCGGGCTCGAAACCACCTGGAAAATAAAACCCTTCCATCGGCAGGGTCCAGGGCCACCAATCCCTGACGCATCAGGCAATAGACCACCCGATGGCCCTGCACCGTGGCGGCGACCGGAGACGAATAACTGGCCTGCTTGTCCCATCGCCGCCATTCCACCTTGCGCTCCCCGGGCCAACCCAGCATGGGCTGCCCCTGCCAGTTGGTTTCACCCACCGACTTCCAGATCGGCTTTCCTGTCGCAGAATCGTACGCAACAACCCCGGAATTCGGCTGCCCACCCAGCTGCACGATGAGACGGTCTCCTTCCAAAATCGGCGTGCTGCCCACACCGAAAAATGCTTCCGGAACTTCTGCGTCCTCCGAAGTGTTGCGCTGCCAAATCACCGAACCGTTGGATAGATCCAGGCAGGCCAGCCTCCCTTCGACCCCGAAGGTGTAAACCCGATTGGAGGTGAGCAATGGAGTACACCGGGGACCATTATTATAGCCGTACGGGTCCTGGTATCCGGTCGGAGTCGAAAAACGCCACGCAGGGGCTTCAGTTTCTGAGTCCCACGCTTCGACGATTTCCTCTCCACCCTTCCGATGAAACAGGACTAATTTTCCAAATCCCACCGATGGGGCACTGTACCCGGTGCCCACAGGACGATCGAACAAGATGGGAAGGCCCTGGGAAGGTATATTGGTCGCCAACCCTGTTTCCCCGGATTTCTGGTCAGCGGTGGGACCCAGAAACCGGGCCCAATCCGCGGCCTGGGGAAAAGCCGCCATCGCCAGAATCACCAACGCAGACAGGACAGAACGGAGCATCCACTAGCTATCCATCGTTCACCGTCAACTCGCAAGCCCACTCCGTTCCGACGACCATCTTGAATTGATTTCGGGTCGACGGCGGCTTTTCCAATGGTTCCTTATCAGGCTGAGCCCGGCATGTCGTCCCAATCGACACCCTTCAGACAGGCGCGCGCTTTTCGACGCTCATACCGATGTTTCGTGGGTTTGTTTGGCCGATCCGCGACACCGCGGAATGGGTGTTTGGCATCACGGAGGGTCTCCGCGATTATTTCAGTGGTCTTAACCATGACGGCACTGTTCAGCTTCTGGGTTGATGTCCCACGCGGGAATGGGTCGCTGAAGAACGGCCTTCCGCGGGATGGGCCTCTTCTCGAGCACCCACAACCTATGC
>CAIPFS010000535.1 GCA_903864375.1 uncultured Verrucomicrobiota bacterium | reverse complement strand
GATCTATCGAGGCATCTGGATAGAATTGCATGCTGTTGGTTTCGACCCCCATGATCGTCCCGGCGTGTGCAGCGAGGAGCACATGTGGAATCTGTGCCAGCATTGGATTGGTGAGGTCCTGAACCATCAGGGTCATTCCATGGGCCCTAGCCCAGCAGGCCGAGAGCAGCGCCCCGGTCTGGGTCTTGCAAGTCTTGAGGGCGACGCCGGTCCACCCCAGAGAACGTCCGAGCCGCAGCATGCGCCAATCGTGGGCGCTCTCATCCATGAAGAGCGGTTTACGGGCAGAAACGGCTCGAACATCCATGGGATGGTGTTCGAGATCGTAGGGAAACGGTTGTTCGACGTAGAGCAACATGCCATAGGTGCGGGGAGCGTCCCGCATCAGCTGGTCAAGAATCTCCGTGACATAGAGCGGGTTCCGGACGGTGCAGTTAAAATCAGCTGAAAGCCACTCGACGCCTGATTCGGCTCCCATCCGCCCCACCTGGAGCAGTCGGTCGAGGTCCCAGCCGGGATCGTCGCCCCGAAGCTTGACCTTCAGGCATCGGAGTCCGTCCCGCTCGATCCATTGACGCAGGGTGACTGGATATCCGTCGTCCGGTTCTGTGCCGTCCAGGTCAGCAACATCCAACGCATCCCTTCCGCCGACCAGATGCCACGCCGTCAATCGACGGGTGGACGGTTCCACCCCGCACAACCTCGGTTCCTGATTCTTGAACGAGTGGGTCGAGTCCTCAGCCGGCTGAAGAAAGTCGGATAGATTCCGGGTCAACCAACTGCGGTTCAACGTTTCATAGACCGGGGTCCGGTGGAGTTGTCCGTATGCGTCGTGGAGTGCCAGATCGAAGGCTGAGCAACAGACGAGGACGGCGAGCCAGGGAAGGGCGGCTTCTGCGGGCTGGGATTGGTTGAAGTTCGAGGCCAGATCGGGGAGTTGCTCTTCGATAAAATCGTGTCCTACTTCGAGGGGATGGCCATAGGAATTGAATTGAGCCCAGGCGTGGGCCAGCACGATGCAAAACCGTTGGAGGGCGTCCAGACGATCGGCATAAGGCAGGGAGCCGGGCCAGACCCATTGGACGCTCAACGGGGTTTCACCCCATCCTTCTGCGGAAATGCCCGTGCGGCCTTCCACTCGCATCCGCACCCGCAGGCAGACCACCGAGTGAAGGGTCTCGGAACCAAACTTTAAAGGGACCCGGGTGACCACGGGGAGGTGGTAACCGGTGACGGCAGTGGGCCGGATGTCGGTGGCACGGCTCATTCGGGAAGGGGCTGATGACGGGTTTCAGGCGCGAGCCAGATCAATCCCATGCCGACGCAGTACACCAGCGTGATGATGGAGGCCATGCGGGAATAGCTCCCGTGATAAAATCCCACCAATTGACCTCCCGCCAGTGCGCCCACGGCGGCAAGAATTCGGCCGGAGTTATACGCCACGCCCTGACCGGTGGCACGGACCCGGGTCGGGAACAGTTCGGGCAAATAGAGGGGAAGCCATCCATAGAATGCCGCCGTGCACGCCCCGGTGAAGAAAACCATGACCAGGAAGTTTCCTCCAAAAGCGGTGAAGCCCCGGAAAAGAAAGGCGCACGCGGCGAGGGAGGCAACGCAAAGCAAAAAATAGCCCCACCTTCGTGGCAGCGGCCCGAGTAGGACCGGGGCGAGCGCGCTGCCGAGGGTTGCACCCAGGGAGGAGATCATCTGCGCCTGGGCCTTGGCATGGGCGACGGTTCCTCCCGTCATCTGGTCGGCCCAGAGCGGTATCCACTGGATGGAGCCCCAGGTTCCTATCAGGGCCACGGAGGCGAGGGCAGAGGCCAGGAGGGTTCTGTGCAGAAGGTTCCGGCCAAGGATCTCCTGGAGGGGACGAACGCGTGCACCCCGGACGGATGCCTGCCAGCGCGGGGATTCCGGGATGAAGAGTCGGATCATCAACGTCAAAACGGCCGGGCTCGCCCCCACTAAAAACATCCAGCGCCACGATTGAACGGTCACTGGAATCCTCCAGGCGACGATCCCCACGAGAACCATCCCCAGATTGGAGGCGGCGCCGATGGCACCGGCCAGCCGGGGGCGGTTCTTTTCCGGCCACGTTTCCATGACCAGGGCGACCCCCAACGACCATTCCCCACCCATTCCCAAGGCCGCCACAAACCGGAGGATAAGGAGATGCCATGGGGCACCGGCGAAATAGGCTGCTCCGCTGAAAAGGGAATAGGTTAGAATACTCAGGGACATGGCCCGGACACGACCGATCCGGTCTCCCAGCCAGCCAAAAACCAACCCTCCGGTTGCGGCACCCAACAGGAATCCGGCAGTAATGCGGCCCATCCAATCGCCCACAACCGCCTCACCTCCCTGGCCGATGAGATCCTTCAGGGCAGGGCGGGCCACCACGGAGAAGAGGCTCATTTCGAAGCCGTCGAAGAGCCAGCCTAGAAAAGCGGCAACCAGGATCATCCATCGGATTCGACCCGGAGTGAGGGCAGGTTGGGAGGGGGTGGGCATTCCTTCCGGCACGAGGTGGACCTACGGTTTCGAACCCGCTCTTGTTGAGGGCTTGGGTGCCGATTCCGGCAGGGCAAAGGCCACAATACTGCCTCCGGAAGGACGTCCTGATTTTCCTCCTCCGGCGGAAATGACCACGTATTGTCGTCCGTGGACCATGTAGGTGCTGGGGGTGGCATTGCCCCCGAAAGGCAGTTTGGCCTGCCACAGGATGGCTCCAGTGTCCTTGTCAAAAGCCCGCATGGTCTCATCGGCGGTGGCACCAATGAAAATCAATCCGCCCGCTGTGACGACGGGGCCACCATAATTTTCGGTGCCGGTGGGGGGGATGCCCCGTTCCGTCAGCTTCGCATATTCGCCGAGGGGAACCTTCCATTTGATTTCACCTGTGTTGAGGTCCACGGCGTTCAAGGTTCCCCATGGCGGTCGGATGGCGGGATACCCCTCCGCATCCAGCCACCGGCGAAATCCCGAAAACGTATAGGGCGGCGTTGAATGGGGGTTGGAGGGGGAAACGGTTCCTTCGTCGTTGCGCCCCGCGGATATCCCATCCCCGCTGACGACATAGTTCAGGATCGCATTCCGCTGATCCTCCGTCAGTGCGTCAAAGGCGGGCATCCTACCGGCGCCTTGTTTGAGGAGGAGTAAGAGTTGGTCCCGGGTTTTTCGTTGGGCGACATCAATCAGGGAAGGGAATCCGCCCGAAGGATTGCCGGTCCGATCCAGGCCATGGCAGGGGGCACAAAATGCCATGTAGTCCTGTTCGCTCCGCGGAACAGCACTGCCGTCAGCCCGGCGTATTTCGACCATTTGCAGGAGCCATGGAATCTCGTTGACGTTGGCATAATAGATTCCCTGCGGGTCCGCAGCCCCTCCGCCCCATTCCATGCCACCATCAAAGCCTGGAAACATGACGGTTTCCTTGAGATTGGGCGCAGGGAAGGGACCGGCGTTGGGTGAGAGCCGGATTCGTGCGAGGGTGTTGGTGTACGCTTCCGGGGAAATGTGGGACACATCGGCCTCGGTGTAGCGCTGGCGCATCAGCGGTGCCGGTTTCAAGGGATAGGGCTGCGTCGGCGAAGTTTCCTCCCCACGCAGGTCCGAGGCGGGTTCCGGCCGTTCTTCAATGGGCCAGAGTGGGGTTCCAGTGACGCGATTGAAAACGAAGAGGCGACCGTGCTTGGTTCCCTGCGCCACGGCGTCGACCTTTTTACCCGCGTGAACCACGGTCAACAAAATCGGGGGACAGGGCAGGTCCTTGTCGAGGAGATCGTGGTGTACTAATTGGTAGTGCCAAAGTCGACGCCCAGTGGCGGCGTCCAGGGCGACGAGACTGTTCGCGAACAGGTTCTGTCCGTGGCGTGCGCCCCCGTAGAAATCCGGCTCCGCCGTCTTGGTGGCGACGTAGACAATCCCCCGCTTTTCGTCGAGAGACTGCCCGGACCAGGGCATGAGACCGGTGGCCGTTTTGTAGGCGTCCGGCGGCCAGCTCTCATAACCGGGTTCACCCGGACGGGGAATCAGGTGAAATATCCAGCGACGCTGGCCGGTGCGGACATCAAAGGCCCGGACCGCCCCCGGGCCGCCCACCCCTCCAAGAATAAACATGTCCTTATAAGTGACGCCGGGAGTATTGAGGCCGACGCTGGGTGTTCCCTCCACATCCAGCCCGGTGCCGAGGTGAATCGAACCGTTTTCACCGAAGCTGCGTATGGGCTTGCCTTGAACAGGATCCAGTGCGTAAAGGTGGTTCCCGGCCGCCGTGAACAGGCGCTGTTCACCGCCCGATTCATTTTCCCAGAAGACCAGGCCGCGCTGGCGGCCGCCCCCGGAGCCGGGGCGTTCTGAACCTGGGTTCCATTTCCAGAGCTCCCGTCCGGTGGCAGCATCCAGCGCGATGACGCTGCGCTTGGGAGAGGCCGTGTAAAGCACACCGGCAACAATCAGATTGTTGGCCTGATATTCCCCCGTGTCCCCGGTGTCGTAGCTCCAGGCCACCTGGAGTTGTGCGACGTTCTTCCGGTTGATTTGTCGAAGGGGCGAGTAAAGGTTTCGTGTTTTGTCACCCAGATAGGTGGGCCAGTCGACGGAGCCTGGAGTGGCAGCAGGGGAAGCCGCTGACGCGGAGAGCAAGGCCCCACACAGGGCACAGAGCACGAGCAACGCCCGATTCATGGTTTGAGAAAGGTTTTTCAATGGCCTTTTTCCCGGTCTGCATGGAACTGGCAGCAGTTCAGCAAGTCTGTCCATGACGGTTTTGAACGCGTTTTCGGACTGCGGATTCAGCGACGGTTCCAGAGTGGGCCGAGAATGGCAGGCAGTCGGATAAAGACCAGAATTTCCGTTGCGCTACTTCGCTATCGAGGCCCCTTTGGTACGTGCCGGTGGGCGCGGTGTGTGTGTGAAGCCGGGCGGCTTCCGCGTTCTAGATCAGGGAAGCGGGCCCGGCCAGCGAGCGGGCGGCCACGGCCAGTGCGGCCTCCGAACCTTCCGGTGCCAGCAACTGAAAAGCGGTCGCCTTCGGACTTCCCCAGCGCCAGGGGATATAGGCAGCGGCAAGACTTTCCCGGGACGCGAGTTCGACGGATTCTGGAGTCAGGCGCGTCACGCGAATCGTTATCCCGGCCCCGGGCGCCTCGCTCGCCCGCTTTCGCAGTGCCGTCAAGACAGGCCCTGCCAGCTCCTCTGAATCCGCACTTAGATTCCAATGCAGGTGGAAGTCGGATGGAGTTGGCTGCGATGGCACCAGTGCGCTGGTGATGGACACGGCATCCACCAGGTAGCGGTACAGCCAGCCGGGGGTTGCTGTTTTGTGGGATCCTCCGATCCGGAATCCCGGCAGCCCCGTCTGGAGAACCATCCGGGCGAGGTCTCCGGTGGCATCCACTCCCAGCGCCAGCGGAGCGGCCCAGCCCAACAACGCGATCGCGCCGCCGGCCCACGGTCCGGTTAATCTCTGGCCGGGGGCGAGGGGATGGTGGCCGGGTTCGGAAACGGTTTGGCCCACCTGGGTCCCACCTGCGGCGAGAGCGAGATGGGTCAGGACAGATTCAGGTCCGGG
Source organism: uncultured Verrucomicrobiota bacterium (assembly GCA_903864375.1). Taxonomy (GTDB): domain Bacteria; phylum Verrucomicrobiota; class Verrucomicrobiia; order Limisphaerales; family UBA9464; genus CAILNN01. Next base: position 6,866 of record CAIPFS010000535.1, on the reverse strand, counting down.
GACAAGTGGACTCACGAAGGTGATACCATGAAGCCGTCCGATGCCTGTTGGCGGACGAGGAAATTCCGTTGCCCCGGGGTGTTCTGGCGGCCGGAGTCCGCCATAGGGCAGGACGGCACGCAGATTCGCGATGGCATCCCGAACCAGTTCCTCCGGGGTCAGAATCCCCCGGGCGTACCGGTGGGACAGTTCATCACATGAGAGTTCCCCAAAGGATGGGGCGGGTTCCAGCGGAGGAAGTAGGGGCATACCACAGGGGTTATCCGGCCACGGGAGCGGGATGACAGACCTCGGTCTCCCCATGTTTCTCAAAGAGCTCCATCAACCGTTGGCGCATGATCAGCCCGGGACGGTCGGAGGCCATGTGCATTTCCGCCCGACGACTCAGATCGATGGGGGTGTCCGCATCAGTTGCTTCAAGGATTCCCCGGTCCTCGGCGGTCACCACGCGGTCAAAGGCAATGACGTCCTCCGCCTTGACCTGCTCCTCGGTGTCATTTCGGAAGACAAACTGGACCACCTGGATGCTGTGATCGTCGATGGGCGTGGCACAGGTGACGATGGTGTGGACCAACCCATGGGGATAGGCGATCCGGAGCTTGCGGATGAACGGAATCCACCACGTGTTGCTCATGGTGCGGACCGTCTCCGCCTCCTCGGTTCCCAGGGCCTTGCGGAGGCCTTCGGGGTTTTTCACAGGGACAACGGTGTGAAAGTGAAACCCGTCTTCAAATGGAATAATCTCGGCAGACGACGGCTTGGGATGATTGGCCTTGCCGAAGGAATTTTGATGAACAAAGGAGAAATGGGCGTTGTCGAAGGAGTTCTCCATCAACCGCAGGGCACCGCACTGCCAGAGCTCATAGAACTCGTCGATCTGACGGAAGACCGGATCTCGGGCTTCGGGAAAATCCGGGATTCCGGTCAGCGGTGAATCCAGGCAGACCCAGGCATAGCCATAGCGTTCTTCACAATGATAGCTGGAGACGCAAATCCCGGTGGGGGAGGCCTGATCCGCGGCCTGGGGGACACGGGTGCAGCGCCCGGTCCGGTCGTAGGTCCAGCCGTGATAACCACAAACGATTTCCCCGTTGGTGACCCATCCTTTGGAAAGGCGGGCGGTTCGATGACAACAGCGGTCTCGAACGGCCGCCGGTGCTCCGCTGTCATCCTTCCAGAGGACGATCCGTTCGCCGAGCAGGGTGAATGGCTTGGGGCCGTCCGCCAGATGTGACATGGGAATGACGGCGTGCCAGAAGCGGCGCAAGACCCGTTGTTGGGTTACGAGCATAATTGTGCAAGGCTGTGACGACCCGAAGGTCGGCTGACGGAGGGTTCGCCGCCAACGGTTTGATCATGCCCCAGACACTCCTGATTCACAACCTTGGTTATTTGGTTACCATGAATGACCAACGGTCGATCCTGCGCGACGCCCATGTCGTCTCCACAGACGGACGGATCGAACTGATCGGAACCGGATGTCGCCCCTCTCTGGAGGGGGCGATTCATCTGGATGCGAAGGGTGGGATCGGCCTGCCGGGGCTGGTCAACACGCACCATCACATGATTCAAAATCTGGTGCGTTCCTGGGCTCCCATCGCCAATGAACCCCTTTACGGATGGCTGAAGGGGCTGACACCGGTCTGGCGCAAGGCGCGCCCGGCCGATGCCCGGGTCGCCACCGAGGTGGCTCTCGCAGAGTTGATGCTGTCGGGATGCACCATGACGGTGGATCATCATTATGTCTTCGTTGGCGGAAGTGACGGCTGGATCGAGGAACAATTCGATGCGGCTCGGCAGTTTGGCATCCGTTTTCATTCGGCCCGGGGGGCGATGGACACCACCTCCGAGATCTATCAGGATTGGATGGTCGAAGGACTGGATGCGGCCCTCCGGGCGATGGAACGTCTGGTGGATCAGTTTCACGATCCGTCACCCGCATCCCTGTCACGTGTCGCCCTCGCGCCCGTGGCTATTTTGTCGGCCTCGGCCGATCTCTATCGGGAAAGCGCGCGCCTGGCCGGCGACCGGGGCCTTCGTCTACATACGCATTGCGGTGAGACCCAGGCCGAACGGGAGCGGGCGCTTCGCCTCTTTGGAAAGCTCCCGATGGATGTGCTCCGGTCGGCGGGTTGGACCCGTGAAGGAACCTGGCTGGCCCATGGCATTCATTTTAATGATGAAGAAGTTGCGGAAATCGGCCGGCAAAAGATGGGAATCTCCCACTGCCCCACCTGCAATATGCGCCTCGGGTCTGGGATTTGCCGGGTCAATGACCTCCGCAGCGCCGGCGCGACCGTCGCGCTGGGGGTGGATGGCAGTGCGTCCAATGATTCAGGACACCTTCTTGCCGAGGCCCGTCAGGCTCTCCTGCTGACCCGTGTTGCACACGGGGCCGGAGCCATGCGGGTTTCGGACGCCCTGGAAATCGCGACGCGCGAGGGGGCAAAATGCCTGGGACGGGAAAAGGAACTGGGGTCCATTGAGGTCGGTAAATGGGCGGACATGGCCATTTTCCCAGCCGAAGACCTCGCCAGCTCCGGTGCCCACGACAAGGTCGATGCCCTGTTGCTCTGTCTCCCCCGCCAGGTCAGCCACCTGGTGATCCACGGACGGGTTCGTATCCGCGAGGGCCAATGGGTTGATATCGACCTGAATCCAATTCTGGAACGGCATCGGGCCGCCGCCCGCCGGCTTCAGGGCGGATGAAGTGCTGCTCAAACCAGGCAGCACAAAACAGCGGTGAAACTCCCCAGCGTAACGAGGGTGGGAACCAAACCCTGTGGAACTAATTCCCGATAAGCCGGGAAATGTCTGCCTCCGAAATACCGACCTTCGTCGGAAGCCATGCGTCATTGTAGAGCGACTCCGGTTTGAGAGTGGATGGGACGATGGAGAGTTCAGCCAGTTGCTGCACCAGGGACTTCCATCGTTCGGGGTTGTTGGCTCCGAAGGATTCCCCCCGCTCCCGGAACCCCTCCAGGAAATGGAGCTCCCGCATCCGGGTCACGGCGAAATCGGCCGCGCTTCGATCGTTCATCGGGCTGACCTTGCAAATTTCGTCCAGGGCGGGACCCGGGTGTTGAGCAAACTCCAACCATCCCCGATACGCTCCCCGGGCAAAGGCCCGCACCCACTGGGGATGGTCGCGGACGAGGTCCGCATGGGCAGCCACAATGCGATAGGGGGCAAAACCACTCTCATGCACCATCAGGACCCGGGTCCGGACTCCGGCGCGTCCGGCAAAATAGGGTTCACTGGTCGGGAAGGCCTGCTGCACCAGTTGCGGGTCCTTCAGAAATGGGGCAATGGCTCCATTATAGGGAACCACGCGGGCATGGGTCAGATGATACTTTTTCGCCAGAAATTGGAAGTAAACAGCCCCCGTGACCGCTGCGATGGTTTGTCCGTCCAAATCAGCAAAGGAGCGGATCGGTGACTCCTCATGAACCATCAGGCATTGTGGATCATATTGGAAAAAATTCACAACTGAGACCAGGGGAAGCCCATGGGCGACTCCCTGCACAACCTGTTCGGCGGGTGTGATTCCAAACGATAGGGGGTCGAGGCTGACCCGTTTCTCAACATTGGCATTCGCGCCGCCTTGAACAATGACGACCTCAATGCCTTCCTCCCTCCAGAATCCCTTCAGGAGGGCCGCATAAAACCCTCCATCCTCCGGTTGGGCAAACCAGTGGGTATAAAGCGTGAATTTGGGGAGTGGTGCCGCCGGAGAACGGAGTCCGGCGGCAAGAATTCCAATCAGGAATAGGGCGGTTCGTGGAAATTTCATCCGGAGCACACGAAAGCCTTCGGCACGGGGTGCCTGGGGTCAATCTCGTTTCAACCCGGTCCTTGCCTGCGCCACTGGTTAGCCAGGGCCAACTCTCCCAGGCCGGAGCCTGTTTTTGGAGAGCTTGGCGGGTGAACGCGGCGGTGGACCATCCTGGGTGCGCCCTGGTTCCAGCGCTTAAGATCCCGCCGGAATCTTCCGCAACCAGATGTTCCTGTACCGGACAGGATTGCCATGGTTTTGCAACATCAGCGGCCCGGTCTGGGTCACGCCGCTGAATTTGGCGGCGGTGGTGGAATCACCCTGGATCGGGATGTGATCCTGCACCAGGACCCCATTATGGAATACGGTGAAGGAGCCTGGCTTGACGGTGCCTCCTTCCTTGGTCTGGGGCGGGTGAAAGACGATGTCGTAGGCCTGCCATTCCCCCGGCTTTCGGCTGGCATTGACCAGCGGCGCATTGTGGCCGTAGAAGGCGGAGGCCTGGCCGTTGAAATAAGTGGGATTCTGGTAGGAGTCGAGCACCTGGATTTCGTACCGGCCCTGGAAGTAAACACCGCTGTTACCCCGTCCCTGACCGTCCCCTTTGACTTCCGAGGGGGTGGCCCATTCCACGTGCAATTGGATGTCGCCAAAACTTTCCCTGGTCAGGATGCCGCCGTTGCCGGCCACTTCCGCATACCCTTTTTCAACCTTCCATTGGGGTTCCCCGCCGTTCTCCGCCGCCCAGGCAGACAGATCCTTGCCGTCAAACAGGGAGATGGCATCGGAAGGAGGTGCGGTCCCCGCCCCCGGGGTCACCGGAACCGGTTCCTTATCTGCGTCCGCGGCGGACAGGGCCAGACTCAGAGCCACGCTCAGAATGGACACCGGAGGAACAATAAATCGACGGGGTAATTTCATGGTGGGTCGATGGTGCCCGGCGGGGCGGAGTCGTCACGAAAAATGTGGGTCGCCTGCCTCCGGCTCCCGCACGAAAGCCTTTCGAAACGGGTCAGGCTCCTGCTGCGATCGAGGCGGTCCATGCCACGCACGCAGTACCATTCCCCGCTCTCCAGCCTCTTGACACCCCTCGGCGACTGAACCCAGCCTGAGGCTAAATGATGAGGCGAATTCTGTCCCTGATGATCATCGCCAGCGGGGTCTTGCGGAGCATGGCAATCGCAGAGGTGGGGCAGTCTCTTCGCGACCTCGTGGAGACCAGAAACTTTACCCGGGGGCAGCCCACCCGCCTGGAGTTCACCCCGGATGGCCAGCATCTCCTTTTCCTGCGCTCAGGTCCACGGGATGACCGTCGGAGTTTGTTCGAGTTTTCCATCGCTGATGGTTCCACCCGGCAAATCCTGACCGCGAAGCAGGTGATCGGAGAGGGCGGGGAGGTTTTGTCTGCCGCGGAGCGGGCTCGGCGTGAGCGCATGCGTCTAACGGCCTCCGGCCTTGCCGACTATCAATCTTCGAAAGACGGGCGGTTCATTCTATTACCGTTGGCCAACCGACTGTTCGTGATGACCCGCACCAATGGACTTCTTCGGGAGATTCCAAAGGGAGAAGGGGCCATTGATCCCCGCTGGTCGCCCGACTCTCAACACGTTGCCTACGTTTTGGGTCACGATCTCCATGTCTCTGATCTCCGCAGCGAAACGCAATGGCCCGTGACGCGGGGCGGCACGGATGCCGTGGGGTACGGCCTGGCGGAATTTGTGGCCCAGGAGGAACTCCTGCGGATGCATGGGTTCTGGTGGTCTCCGGATGGACAGGCACTGCTGGTGGAGCGGGCTGACGCCCGTCAGGTGGAGGTGTGGCGGGTTCCGGATCCGATGAACCCCGATCGCGTCAGTGAGCCACAATATTATCCGCGCCCGGGGCGGTCCAACGTGGTGGTGGAACTCGGAGTTTTTCCCATCACCGGGGGCCGGCCCCACTGGTTGAATTGGGATCGGCTTCGGTTTCCGTATGTCGTGGACGTGAACTGGTCGGGCAAGGGTGGATTGACTCTCCAGGTCCTCAGCCGCGACCAGAAGGAGCTCGCCCTGCTCAAGGCTGATCCCAAGACCGGGATGACCCAGACGCTGATTTCGGCTCGAGATGACGCATGGGTCAATTTTGTTCCCGGTCTGGTCCATTGGCTGGAGGATGGAAGCGGATTCATCTGGGCGACCGAGCTGGAATCTTCCTGGCGGTTGGAGTTGCGGAAACCCTCGGGCGATTTCATGCGGGAGCTCGCGGCCGGAGTGGCCGGTCCTCAATTGAGTGGCTGGCGAACCCTTCAGTTTGATCCCTGTTCAGGAATGGTCCTTTATCCAGGGGGCATTGATCCCAGCCGGTCCGAGGTGTGGCGGGTCGACACCCATTCGGGACCCGCCGTGCGATTGGCCGGTGGCTCGGGAAGCGCGAGCGGGGTGCTGGGACCCAAGGGCCTCTATGCGCTGCTCGTTTCGTCCCCTCAACTGGCGCCGGTCTGGACGGTTCATCGGTCCGACGGCTCGGTCGCCGGTGTGGTTCCTTCGGTGGCGGAGACGCCGAGGGAACTGCCTCACGTGGAATATGCCCACGTGGGCGATGGTCCTGGCTACAATGTGAAGCTGGTGCGCCCCCGCGATTTTGACCCGGCCAGGCGTTACCCGGTGATCGATGCGGTCTATGGCGGGCCGGGATCGCGGGTGGTCCAACAGGGCTTTGGCGGTTTCATGGACCAGTGGATGGCCGACCATGGCTTCATCGTTGTATCCGCAGATGGCCGTGGCACACCCGGATTCGGTCGCAGCTGGGAACGTGCCATCACCCATCGCTTTGGTGAACTTCCCCTGGAGGAGCAAATCCATGCTCTCCAGGCGATGGGAGCCCGGTATCCAGAACTCGATCTGGACCGCGTCGGTATCACCGGCTGGTCTTTTGGCGGATACCTCAGTGCGACCGCCGCGCTGAGGCGTCCGGATTTTTTCAAGGCGGCGATCTCCGGGGCACCGGTCACCGACTGGTTTGATTACGATACCTGCTACACGGAGCGATATCTGGGAGTGCCTGGTCCCGGGGACACCATTTACTCCCGGAATTCACTCCTGGCGGACGCACG